>CAYWSC010000294.1:0-3012 GCA_964460695.1 Hadarchaeota archaeon (SeqCode) | reverse complement strand
AGGAGGAGACTATGGTGTTTGCCACCAGCTTTGGGTCGACATCCACTTTGGCGACGATCTTCTCGAAGAGGAACAGGTTGGAATCGCGAACCACCTGCTCGGCCAGATCCCGGCTCAGGCCCATGGCGGTAAACCTCTCCACCTTCTCCTCTGGACCCTCGGGCAGGTTTTCCCGAAGCCTCTCTATGCGCTCGGATGACACAGGGATGGGCGGTATGTCGGTCTCCGGATACATCCTGGAAGATCCGGGGAGAGGCCTCTTGTAGTTGGTTGTGCAGTCGGGATTCGGCTCCCTTGTCTCCTCCGGTAGGCCTTCTATGGCAACCTGTGCCCTTGTCCTGACGGCCTCTCCGGCCCTCCAAGCAGCCTCCCTCGGCCCTGCGAGGATCACTATGGCGTCCCGATCAGAGGCATCCATCCGCCTTGCCAGCTCCTCGAACTCCTTCGCCAGCCCTAGGGAGGATATGTCCTCGTCGGTGTGGATCAGCCCACCTAGGCCGTATGCCCTTGCATGGTCGGCTAGCTCCCTCCCAAAGGTCCTTCCCGCAACGAGTTCTCTTGAGAGCAAACCGGAGAAGCCTTCCAGCTTCACGGCGACAACGATGCCTCCTGCCTTGAGCTGGCGCGCAACCGGGCCCTTCTCAACCCGTTGGAAGATATCGGTGACCTCGACCAGCTCGCCAACGCTGGCCCCCCGGTCTCGAAGCTGCCTGGATATTTCTATGAGGGACAGCTGGCGTTTCGCCTCATTTCTCACCAGCTCCGCGAGTCTGCCTATCTCTTGGAAGCCCTTTATCTCGACCCTGGCCCCGCCCTCAACCGAGACGTTGACGTCCTGCCTGATGGTTCCTATCCCCCTCTGTACCTTTCCCGTCATCCTCAAGGCCATTCCTATCCTCCTCGCGACCTCCTCGACCTCCTCCGGAGTGTACCCTTCTAGGAGGTCGGTCGCGATCTCGACGAGGGGGATCCCCAGCCTGTCTAGCCTGTATACGACGGCTCTCCCCTTCTCTCCGCCTATCCCTGCCGCCTCTTCCTCCAGGCAGATGGTTGGTATGCCGATCCTCCCCTTAGGTCCCTCCATGTATCCTTCGAGCCCGACAACGCACGTCCTCTGAAAGCCGCTGGTGTTGCTCCCATCGACTACTGTCTTTCGCATCACGTGAATCTCGTCGGGTATGGTTGAGTGAAACATCAGCGCGATCTGGAGGGCGATGTCAAGAGCCTCCTCGTTGAGCGGGGACGGCGGCTCCTCGTCAAGCTCGACCAGGCAGGTCTCGCCTTCAAATCCCAGGTACAGGAACTCTCTGTCCCTGAGGTACTCGTGGAGGGCCGCTCGGTCCACCTCACCGAGCTCGCCTGCCACTGCGCGGAGCTTCCTCTTCACCTTCAACATCGGCTCCTCAACGTCCATGGAGCTTGAGCAGTTACAGAAGAGCTTGTGTGTGTCTAGGCGTTGATGGATCTCGATCCCGCACTTCAAACCGATGGATGAAAAATCCTCTGACAACTCCACCACCTATGATAGAAAGGCCCTTGGGTCGGACGAGTCGGAGATCTCCCCGGCATAGCAGGTCAGCATCATCTTCCTGGCCTCCTCCTGACCCGGGTCATGCCCTAGGACCCAGCCAAGCTTCACGAACGCCGTCTCGGGGAACATGTCTCCGCAGTATATGACTCCGAGGCTCCACACCTTCCTTCCTTCGCTATACACGAAGGGATCCGTTCTGCCGTAGATGGTCTGGGGAGCCGCAGCGAACACGACTCCCTCCTCTATACCCCTCCTTATCGCCGGGAGCATGTTCCTCTCGCTCTCATCCGTCGCCACGTGGCCTAGGGCCGTCACCTCTAGCAGGATGCCCCTGTACCCCTTGTCCACGAGGAAATCGATGATCTCTGGATCCATCCCGGGGTAGAACTTGATGAGGGCAACGCGATCCTCGAAGACATCGTCCACCTCAACCTGCCCGTCGGATCTCTCGCCGTATCTCCCAGAGATCTCCATCCTGCCGTCGGGCCACACCCTTCCCAGGGGTAGCTGGTTTATCGATCTGAAGGCATCCCTGCGAGATGTGTGCATCTTCCTCACTCTGGTCCCCCGGTGTATGAGGCAGTAGGTGTCCTCCATAGAGCCGTGCATGACTAGGCAGACCTCGGCCAGCGGGGAGTGCCCGGCGACGGCCGAGGCGCAGAGCAGGTTCATCGATGCGTCGGTCGACCCCCTGTCCGTTGACCTCTGGGCACCCGTGAAGACCACGGGTTTGGTAAGCCCTCTGAGCATGAAGCTGACCGCTGCGGAGCTGTAGTGCATGGTGTCGGTTCCATGGGTGACCACCACCCCGTCGGAGCCTGAGTTTAGCTCCTCTGCCGCGCTCCTTGCTATCTGTCTCCAGTGCTTGGAGGACATGTTCTCGCTTCCTATCAGGAAGGGAACCCTTACCCTCCTTATCGACACCATGTCGACGAGCTCGGGCGCCATGAATAGAAGCTGTCCGGGCTCCATCAGCCACTTGACGCCGCCGGTCTGGTAGTCTAGACGGGAGCTTATAGTGCCCCCCGTCGAGATGAATGAGATCTCTGGAAGGCCACTCTTGAACTTCAGCTTTGCGGAGGGGAAGACCTCGAGTTGCCTCCCCTCGGATATCCGCCTGATACGGGCATCGGCACTCCAGCTTATGCCTATGTTGTAGCCGTTGTCCAGTTTTAGGACTAGCGAGTTGGGATCCCCTCCGATGAGCGGCCGAGGAAGCAGAATCCCCCTGAATCTCTTGCCTCCTTTTTCGACCTCGACGACGTCCCCCGCCGAGACTCCAGCGCTCTGGAGGGCGGATCTTATCTGGAGAGAGTAGTTCTCAAGCGACAAGGTGACCGCTTTGTCCTGCCCCCACTGGTTGAAAACTGTGACCGCCTGTGTGGAACACGACTAGCTGCCGCCGCCTCGGCCACGAAACATATGTATTTGGCTGTTCTCGAGAGGCATTCGGAGGGTCAAAGATCAGCAGGAGGCTTAGC
>CAYWSC010000293.1:0-3031 GCA_964460695.1 Hadarchaeota archaeon (SeqCode) | reverse complement strand
AAAGCCGGGCTGAAAGTCGGCCAAGCGGCTAGCGAAGCGTTCCGGCTCTGGGTACGCTACAGAACGGCTCACAAGATCAGGGACCGCGCCCTACTAGAGAGGGCATGCGAGATCATGGATAGGAATAGATCCAAAACGAAGTTTGACCGAAGCTGGGATAGTGCTGAGGTGATACGTAGATGGAGACATGCCCGGAGACGGTAGTGGTAGATGCTTCCGTGGTTGCAAAATGGTTTGTCCACGAAGCCGATGAGGAAAAGGCTCTAAAGATAAGAGCTGCACAAGTAGACGGAAGGGTGAACCTGATAGCTCCAGATCTTCTCCTCTACGAGGTCTCAAACGTCCTCAGGTTCAGGCCGGACATAACTGAAAAGGAATGCTCCGAGAACATAGAGGCGGTCTTTTCCTTTGGAATAGAGCTCATCTCGCCCTCCAGCGAGTCCCTTTCAAGGGGGATAGCCCTCGCCAGAAGGCTCGACCTTTCCGTCTACGATGCTTGTTACCTTGCAATAGCTGAGCGGCTCGGTGCGGCTTTGGTCACAGCTGACGCGAAGATTGCGCACAACTCTCTCGAGCAACATGACGTCTTCCTCCTCTCGGAGCTCGACAGGACTTGGACTCTTCCATGACTACGTCTCAGGAGGCTCCTGGCGCCGAGGGTATGTGGAACGAGCCAGCGGCACCAGCCGAACATTGTTCGGTGCGAAGGAGAGGCCAACTGCCAGAGCGTCTCATCTGTAGACCAGAGAAGCGTCCGAGGCCGTTATCATCCCCTGCGTCTTGCCCTGAGCTCCGCCAAAGGGTCTCAATACATTTATGAGACCGACCGACGGTCCCTAAACGATGCCCGCCGGGAGGATCGTCGTCGTGGGGCTTGGCAGGATCGGCCTTCCCACGGCCGCCTGCTTTGCAGAGGCGGGCTTTCAAGTCCTCGGCTTCGACGTAGATGAGGAGCGGGTTCGCCAGCTCCAGGCGGGAAAGGTGGAGGGAAAGGAGCCGGGCCTTGCGCAGCTTCTCTCTGACGTCCTGTCCAGTGGGAATCTCAGGTTCTCCACGGCGATCGAGCCTGCGGACGCGTTTATCCTATGTCTCCCGACGCCCCTTGACGATCTTAACAGATGCGACCTCTCCTTCCTCGAGAAAGGTCTTGAGTCCATCTCGTTGGTCCTGCGGCCTGGCAACATCGTAGTTTTGGAGTCCACAGTCCCTGTGCACACGACGCGGGACTTCGTAGCAACAAAGCTCCATAGCCTCGGGGTGGACACCGACTCCATCTTCATCGCCTATGCGCCCGAGAGGATCATCTCGGGTAAGATGCTTGAGGAAATCAGGTCGAACGATCGAGTCATTGGCGGCCTCTCGCCGGAGGCAGCCGAGAAGGCCAAGCAGCTGTACTCCTCCTTCGTGAGGGGGGAGATCTTCGTAACGGATTCGTCGACCGCCGAGCTGGTGAAGCTCATCGAGAACACCTACCGGGACATAAACATCGCATTTGCCAACGAGGTCGCCCTCTTCTGCGACAGAGAGGGCATAAACGTCTGGGAGGCCGTCTCGCTGGCGAACAGGCATCCCCGCGTCCACATCCATACGCCGGGGGCCGGAGTCGGGGGCCACTGCATACCGGTGGTTCCCTACTTCCTTGCCCAGTCAACCAAGCACAGCCTTCTGATAAAGACGGCGAGAGATGTGAACGAGGCGATGCCCAGGTACATTTTCAACCTGGTCATGAGGGCGGTTGACGGGATCGACACCCCGAAGATCACACTGATGGGGGCGGCCTACAAGCCCAACGTCTCGGACACCATCAACAGTCCGGCTGCCCAGATCCTCCCATACCTTCGACGGGAAAACGTCACGGTGTCGATCTGCGACCCTCTCGTAGATCAGCCAGGGTGGAACATTGTCGACCTCGAGGAGGCCCTCGAGTCAGACTGCCTCGTGTTCCTAGTTGCACATGACGTCTTCAGGGAGATGGAGCCGCGTCCGCCCGCCAGGGGAAGGGGAACTATCATCGACGCGACCGGTTCGATCGACCTCGTGAAGTGGGCAGCTGCTGGATGGCATACCGAGGCCTTTGGAAGGCCCGCTCCACGTCGTTGAGGGCACGGGCTAGGGCTTCACCCTTGCGAAGCTTACCATGCGGACAGCGCCCTTCTCGACGTCGACCTGGGCCACTATGAACTTCTTCTTAACGCTGGCGGCCAGCCTACCCGCCCTTACTATCTCCGTCGGGGTTATGGACGCGTCCTTTGGGTAGACGTGGATAAGGAAAGGCGCGTGGTCGAGGCCTGGCCCATACTCATAGACAGCGAAGTCCACGCCGAACTTCATCCCGGATTTGACTATGAGGCCGGAGTCCCTCAGCAACCTGTACACCAGGAGGCGCTCCCTGAAGTTCTGCTCAGACGATGCCAACTCGGAAAGATCCTCTTCAGACATGGCCTCGGAGTCCTTCTCGACCCGTATCCGGCCCTTCTCCATCAGGTACAGCGACTCTATGAAGGATAGCGTGATGGGCTTCTTGAAGTCCATCGCCCTTGGCTTCCGTATTCCAATCGGCTTGCCAAAGTAGCCCTCCCTGTAGAGGCTTAGAGAGGCGTCTGTGTCCCACACCACGTTCATCGAGCCGACGAACTGGGCCACGTCGCACCTTTCGGGGGCTTTCTTCTCCTCAAGTCGCGTCGTAAACCTCTTGATCTCGTAATACGACACCTCTGCCTCCTCGTCCACCAGGGCGAGATAGACCCCCTTCTTGTACCTCCCGCCGAGGGCAAGAAGTGAGTCGAGTTCGGAGAGCGGAATGCTCTTGTTGCGGGGATAAGCCGCTACTATGTGGGAGGAAGCCCGAGAGGGCCTCCCGTAGAAGAGGAGGTACGGCATCTCGGCGATCCCGGCCTTTATGATACGCCCCTTCGACCTCATGTCTCTGTAGACCATGTACTTCAGGAAGAACAACGGGTCGCGGGCCAGGGCAAATTCTAGAAGCTCCTCTGTATCAACCTCCCTCCCTTCCCGAGTTAGAACGGTTAGG
>CAYWSC010000292.1:0-3035 GCA_964460695.1 Hadarchaeota archaeon (SeqCode) | reverse complement strand
GGCGGGCACAAGACCTCAAGCATTCCAAGGTGACGGATGATGGGACTCGTTTCCTCATTGGTGCTCGTTATCTTGGCATTTTGGCTCGTCCTTAGCATTGCCAAAGCGACGATCCTGGGCGGTATCTACCTCTACTCGAAGCTTGGAGCTTTATTCCTCGTTTCCCTGCTACTGACTCTGCTCGTCCTCGCCTACATCAGCTTCCGTTTTGGACTTCACAGGCGTCT
This sequence comes from Hadarchaeota archaeon (SeqCode), assembly GCA_964460695.1. Classification (GTDB taxonomy): domain Archaea; phylum CAYQAE01; class CAYQAE01; order CAYVLA01; family CAYVLA01; genus CAYWSC01. The sequence goes on along the minus strand of CAYWSC010000292.1, from coordinate 2,808 downwards.
GGCTCGAGCCTTGGAAACCTACCCAGCCCCCTCCTTGGCCGAGCGCGTCCTTGGAATCCTCGTCCTTCTCTCCGTACCCGCGATCTTCCTGGCGGCTGCCGCGTACTGTGGGCTCTGGGTCTTCAACCCGGAGCTTTCATCGCCGCTCAGAATGACCGGGGTTGCTGGAATGATTGGCGCGATAGCGCTGTTCTTGCACTCTGCCCGGGCGCTTGTTCGAGGGGCGTAGCTTTTTTGTACGTGGCACCTTCGGTCGTGGCGGAGACAAGATTAAACAGCCGTTGCCACATCTCGACCTACGAGGATTGGCATGCAGTTCGGTCCTAGTGTCTCCTTCGCTACCGTAGTGGCCTACTGGATCCTACGAACTCTTCTCTTCTCCGCAGTCGGCATCTTCCTAGCCTGGCTCGGCGTGAGGGTGCTGGACGGCCTGACACCTTCGATACACAACAGGGAGAAGATAGGCGAGGATCCTATTGCCGTCGGCATCTTCATAGGGGGTTTCTTCATATTTCTGGGCCTAGTGATCCACGGTGCCCTGATCGCCCCCATGGCTGTTGGAGGCGGCCTCGCCGCCGCAGTTCTAGATGCGAGGAAGCTAAGCCTCATCGCGGTGAGCTTCGTAGTTAGCCTCCTACTGGCGGTCGGGGTGTTCTGGGTTTTGGATAGGATGACCCCGAGGATCCCCTTTCACAGCATAAGGGACAGCTCGCTCGGCGTGGCGGCCTTCGTCTTCGGATATCTCGTCTTCTTCGGGTTGATAATGAATGCGGCTCTATCCACCCCTCTGTGAAGGACTGCTCCTCGCGGCAACTCTTGGCATAGCTGCAGCCCTCGTCGCTGCGGCAATCCAGGTTGAGGCGGCTCCCTCATCCCAGATGTACAAGAAGGATGGCGATGTCTACGACGACTGGGGCGTCTGCCGCACCCGGGGATACGGGGAGGACGGGTTCTTCCAGGCCGGGCGAGCCGGGTTCAGGCCGATCATAGCCTTCGAGAGCCTGGGAGGCGACGCCGAGCTGGCCTACCAGATGGGCAGAGAGTTCGCCCAGAGGTATAGCGATCCTCAGAGGCTTGCAACCGCCATCTTTGAGTACGTGAGAAACCACGTCCGGTACACCTCGGATATGGACCAGTTCGGCTACAAGGACTTCGCCCAAAACGCCGACGAGCTGGCCCGGGGGATAACGGGAACAGGCGCCAGGGGCGACTGCGAGGACTACGCGGTTCTGCTGGCAGTGATGTGGAAGGCCGCAGGCCTCAGGTCGGCAATAGTCCTTGCACCTAGGCATGCAGCAGCCCTGGTCTACCTCCCCGGGTTTAGAGGCGGAAATATGGACTGGAAGCTCAACGGCGAGAAGGGCTGGATCTGGGGAGAGGCCACCGGCGCAAACAACCCGCTGGGATGGACGCCGGATCGGTTTCTCGGAGAGGACCTCGTCGCCTACGAGGTCAGCGACGTGTCCATCGACGACATGAAGCTCGGGCGGGTGCCGCTAGGGTCCTCCAAGATCCTGCAGCCGAAGGGGGGAGGTGCCTTCATAGGCATCTCGCCCTTCTTCTCGCTGATATTCTTCATGTGGATCCTCTCGGCCCTCTCCAGAGCCCTAAGAGGGATAGCATAAAATAGGACGGGCGATGGGCTGGCGCCCCATGGACCAGGCTAGTGGAGATCGAGGATCCGACCGGCTCTTCCCAGCAGGACTGCCGAGCTCCAGGTGGCTGACATTCCCGGCCCTCGGATACAGGAATGATGCATGCGGAGTCATCTACAGGCTTGGTGACCGAGTTCCGTGCGGAATGCCCATTGGCGGAATAGACACCGGATGCATCGATCTCGAGACGACCGGCCTTTTCGGCTACTGCACAATCTTCAACACCCATGTTCCTCGACGGGGACCTCTCAACCTTCCTTTCCTCGGCCTCTCGGTAAGCGGCGAAACCCACCTGCTCTGCCACCCGAGGCCAAAGGACGGGGAGGGCGGATGGCAGCCCTCATGGTCTGGCAGGGGCTACAACTTGTGGGAGGGAGGGGAAGAGAAAAAGAGAACCGAGCCTATCACGCCGATACCGCGCTTCACACGCATCGACGGCGTCCACACGGCCACCGAGATAGAGTACTGGGGACACTACCCCGTAGCCGACATTGAGTTCACAACTACGACCCCGATCCAAATCGGGTTGAGGGCGTGGTCCCCATTTCTCCCAGGCGACCTGGAGGCCTCCATGATCCCAGCCTGCGCCTTCCAGGTCTATTTGAGAAACACCTCCTCGCATCGGGAGAGGGTCACGCTTGCAGCCTCCTTTCCGGGCCCGACGGCCGAGGAGGCCTGCTGCCGCAGCTTTTCCAGGTCAACTCATACAGGCGAACTGAACGGCGTACAGGTGGCGGGGATGGAGGCAAGCTACTTTCTGGGAATTCTGGGCCTCGAGTGTCGACTCGGCGGGGAGCTAGGCCTGGATGGAGACTCATGGAGAAGGATCGGAGAGAGGCTGCCCACCCCATCCAGCACCCATCCTGGTTCAAGTGTTGCATGCGACCTGGAGATCGCCGCTGGAGGCTGCTCACAGGTGGACATTATTCTCTCCTGGCATGCGCCTCGATGGAACGCAGGTGGATACAACTGGGCTGGATCGAACCCCATATTCACCCACATGTACGCGGCGCGGTTCGAGGACAGCTTCCAAGCCGCAGGCAGGCTGGCCCGAAGACTCGATTGGATTCTCAGGAGAATTATCGCCTGGCAGCAGGTCATCTATTCTGAGAAGAGCATCCCGGTATGGCTGCGCGAGTCCCTCGTCAACGTT
>CAYWSC010000291.1:0-3038 GCA_964460695.1 Hadarchaeota archaeon (SeqCode) | reverse complement strand
AGGACCAGCAGTATCACCACCGTCTCGACCTGTATGTCGGCCACGAGCGACGCGAATGCGAGTGCAAACACCAGGAATCCAACCTGATCCAGACCCGGGGCGGGCTGCCCTCTCGACATATTTAGCCGCCTCTTTATAAAACTGCCCACCATGTCGCCCGCCATTGCACCTGCGCCCATCGCGACGCCTACAGAGAGGCCCTCAACAAAGGTCCCTGCCAGAAGGCCTTGGATTCCGCCTGTTGCGGAGCCCACAGCTATGCCGGCGAGGGTCCCCCTGATCGTCACTCCATCTCCAAGTATCCTCCTCCCGTCGGAGAGGCGGCGGCCCAGGTCGAGCGGTCTTCCGCCTCCGAGCACAAGGGCGCCGCCGTTGGCAAAATAGGCCGGCAGAACGAACCAGATGGCTGAAAGGACCTGAGAGAGCGCGGATTCGCCAGACATGAGAAATCGGCCTTCGGATCGTCGATATAAGCGAGAAAATATATTTAAATTGCCCGAAAGTGAGCCATAAAAATTTCTCTTCTTCGAGCGAGGAGCATCGATTGAGGTACACCAAGTACGAACAGGCGAGAATCATAGGTGCAAGGGCTCTGCAAATCGCGATGGGTGCCCCGGTGCTCATCGAAACGCCGGAGGGGATGACGGATCCTATAGACATAGCTCTACTCGAGTTCGAGAAGGGCGTCATACCCCTAACCGTGATCAGAGAGAAGAAGCAGAAGATACCCTTTCCGAGGCGTCCTAAATGGGGAGAGTGAAGCCGACATTCATCAAGAGAACGGGGACGTTTATCCTAGAGCGGTATTCTCACCTCTTCTCTGCGGACTTCGAGGAAAACAAGAGGATCCTCACAGAGGTATTCAACATCTCGAAGATCTATAGAAATAGGCTGGCGGGCTACATAACTGCGAAGAAGAGGGCGCAAGCCTGATCTGACCTGGTTCAAATGGGAGTCCAGCTATCGGAACTGTTTCCCGGTAGATCGATAGGATTCAAGGAGCTCTCAGGGAGGAGAATAGCCATTGACGCCCACAACGCGCTCCACCAGTTTCTAGCCATCATAAGGCAGCCGGACGGCAAGCCGCTGATGGACTCCAAGGGAAGAATCACGTCGGTCTACTCTGGTCTGTTCTACAGGACGTGCAGGCTTCTGGCCAATCGGGTCCAGCCCGTCTACGTCTTCGACGGGCCGCCGCCGAGGTTCAAGAGGCTGACTATAGAGGAGAGGGCGACCGTGAGGACTAGGGCTAGGGAGCTCTGGGCCGAGGCACTCGTCGAGGGAGATCTGAAGAAGGCGAGGAAGTACGCCCAGTCCGCCTTGACGCTGGACAACGAGATGATTAGAAACTCGAAGAGGCTGCTGGGCTACATGGGCATACCTTGCGTCTCGGCTCCAAGCGAGGGGGAGGCCCAGGCTGCGGCAATGGCCATGAGGGGGGATGTCTGGGCTGCCTCGAGCCAGGACTTCGACTCCCTGCTTTTCGGCTGCCCCAGGCTGGTGAGGAACCTTACGATTACTGGTCGGAGGAAGCTGCCGAACAAGGATGTCTATGTCGAGATCTCCCCCGAGGTGATAGAGCTTGAGGAGATGCTCACCTCCCTTGGAATCGACAGAAGCCAGCTCGTCATAATCGGGCTGCTTGTGGGAACGGACTACAACCAAGGAGGGATCCTGGGCATCGGGCCGAAGAAGGCGCTCAAGAAGGTGAGAGAGAAGAAGACCCTGGAGGCGGTCATGGAGACCGTTTCCTGGGACTTCGACGTTGACTTCAGGGAGATCTACCGGTTCTTTCTGGATCCTCCCTCGACCGACGAGTACGACCTAACCTTCAGACCTCCCAACGAGTCTGCCATAAAGTCCATGCTCTGTGACGAGTTCGAGTTCTCGGTCAAGAGGGTCGAGAAGGCACTGAGCCAGATCCCGTCGGAGCCGCGGGGCAAGCAAACCGACCTGACGGCCTGGGCCTAGGGAAACAGCTTGAGCAGCTGTCTAATCTCGGTTACCACGTGGTCCGGACGGACCCCCATCTTCTCCGGGAGGTCGGAGCTGTCCCGGGGTGTAAGAAGCCACACGGTCCTCATGCCGGCCTCCGCTGCCCCCTTTATGTCGCTGAGGAGCTTGTCGCCGACCATGGCTGCATCCTTGGCAGAGACGCCAGCCTTCTCGAGGGCTATGTGAAATATTCTGGGGCCCGGCTTTGAGAACCCGACATCGCGGTCATCCGATATCACCACGGGGTCGAAGAAGTCGTCCAGTCCGAGTCTCACCAGCTTCTCCCACTGCTTGACGGGGATTCCGTCGGTTATGATGCCCAGACCGTATCCCCGGACCTTGAGCTCGATTATCGTCTCCACGGCGTGCGGATAGGGCCGAATATTCACGAACTTGGTGTGGTGGTACGCGACCACACCGGCGGCGATCATCCTATAGTCGGGCTGGACGCCCAGCTCATCGGTGAAGAGCCTGTCGAAGTGGTTCCCGTAGTTGCTCCCATATCTCTTCACCACGTTCATCAGCTTCTCGTAGGCCTCGTCGACCTCCAGCTCCAACCTCACGGTTCTCCCGGCCAGCCTCCCGTCCAACCTCAAGGTTGCTCTGACCGTCTCCCCGCCCCCGATCTCCACCGATTTGGCATCCACCGGCTCGCCGCCCACATATGCCCAAAGGGTGATCCTTTTCTGGGGGGCGTTGTAGGCCGAGATGGCGACCGCCAGGCTGTAGGCGTTTGAGATAGGGTCGGGAATCGCCTTCAAGGAGGTTATCCCCCAGTTCGGCAGGCTCTCCCCTACGGGGAACACGGCTATCCTGTCGGCGATCTTCTTCGGCAGCTTCGAGAGGTCGAAGGATCTATCGGTGATGATCGCTATCAGCGAGATATCATCCGAATAACCGAGGAGAACGGCTTTCAACAGATCAGCCCTCCCCTCCCCCGGCTCCATGGCCTCGATCGCTTTTCTGAGGGTCGCCTTGTCCCCCTCTCCCCTCAGGATCACCTCTGGCTTGATCCCGGCCCTCACAAGGGTGACCCTCCCCGA
>CAYWSC010000290.1:0-3040 GCA_964460695.1 Hadarchaeota archaeon (SeqCode) | reverse complement strand
AATCTCGTATATGGCCTCTCTCTGGACTCCCCCGCAGCTGAGCCGCGAGCCCTGCAAGGTAGCTCCCCAACCCATCTGCCTCCAGGTGCCATTTTCGAGACGGATTAGCGCCGACGCGGAGTTGCAGCTCTCTACCATATCGAGCAAGACAAGCGGCGTTCTCTCTAGGCGAAATGCGAGGATCGAAGAGCGGTTTATCGCGCGGGTAAGCACAACGTTCCTCGGCAACCTGGCAATGTGGGGCTGGGAGAGGCTCCGGTTCCTAGCCAGCAGGACGTAGATCTTTGTCGGATCCAGGCCGAAGAGGTGGGTGGAGTTGTACCCGATCCAGCCTGGAATCCCTCCTTCGGTGCAGGCAGAGGTCGCGTTCTGGACTCTCCCGCAGATAAGCCTGGTGCCTTGAGGAGACTCCTCCTCGAGGACGACGCCGAATCGCTTCTTCGAATACGTCAGGTTATAGCCCTCCCTGGTTCTGTAGGAGAACTTGACGTCTCGCTCGGGCTTAGGGAAGGTCGGCTTGGGATTGTGGTGGGTGAAGTACCTAGCCTTTTCCAGGAGGGCCTGCATCTCGGGCCCGGCCGCCTCGAACTGGTTTGCCCTTCGAAGCCACAGGGTTGGGAGAACCCCTATCGCCTCATAGGCGGCCTCCCAGGCGTGCCAGAGGTCGGGCTGGGCGTCGGGCTCGCAGATCCCCAGGTAGCCGTACATGCCGTTGTACGGTGTGAACAGGTAGGCACAGATCGGGTGTAGATGGTCGATCAGCCTCCAGTCCCACTTCCCCTCGTGATGCCTTATCCCAAGGAGTACGTGTCTCTGAGCGAAGTCCTCGTACCTTATGGTCAGCTCGTTGAGCCCCTCCCCGCCCAGGGCGACCTCGGGAAGGCTTTCGCGGATCTCTCGGTGGAGCTCGAGGTTTCCCTGGGTTGAGGTCATCCCGTCTATAGGCCCATTCGCATCGTTGAACACGGCGAGGGTGCAGTCGAGGTGGAAGGCATCCACGCCGTATCTAGCCTTCACCTCTTTCGGGGCATCGACCAGGATACTCCTCCACCCCTCATAGGCGGGGTTTATGTACGCGATTCTTATCGGTGGATCTACCCTGTCCCAGACCCACCACAGTGGCTCACCCGTGTAGGGGTCCCTCATCTGGTACTCCTTCAGCTCTTGGTACAACGGGTGCTCGGGGGAGACGCCGAAGTAGTTCACGTGGACCATGACCTTGAACCCGAGCCTGTGGGCCTCTGATACGAACTCGGAGAAGCCCTTGCGAGCGGTGTAGTTGGGATAATACCTGTCGTAGTCGTAGCACCGCCAGTTTGGGATGTAAAGCAGCGTCGCCGAGGCATTCACCGTGTCTGCCAGCTCGGGGAGAAAGTCCTTGTTGACCTCCATTATGACGACAAAGCTGATGTCCTCGGCCCAGGGTATTTCCGCGCCAAGGGTGGTCAGGTTATAGTTTGCCTCCATCCAGTTGCGGTAGATCTCCGCCGCGACCCTCCAGTCGCCCTCGAAGGCTGTGATCCTCCAGTGCACCGAGGTTATCTTCGTCTTGGGCTCGAAAGGAGCCTCGTTCTCGGTCGAGAACGCCAGATACCACATCTCATCCCTCCTAGAGTAGTAAAGGTCTTTGAACCGAAGGCTCGTGTCATCGCTCCAGATGAGAAACCCGCCTTTCTCCGTCTTGAGGATGATCATCTGGGCCTCCCACAGGGTTGGCCAGTTGAACCGATATGACTCCAGAGGATAGTCTGAGTCTATCTTGATGCCTGATGTCCCAGGGATTATCAGGGAGGCGGTGGATGTCTGAATTCCTCCTATCCCCCACATGATCTCGGCTAGTCCTCCGTTCTGGCTTGATCCCCTCTGGACAAGCCCGACGTCGCCCGATGGAAGGGCGCGGGCTATGAGGGTGTAGTTCACCGCTTGGCCCTGAAACCCCGCCACTGCGCACGTAGAGTTGTATTCGATAATCGCTGGGCCCATCGACTCCGTCCTCACGGTATGGGTCACCAGCCGCAGGCCAGAGAGGCCAGTAGGATTCGGGTCACCGAGTCCGACTAGCTCGCCGGTTAGGCGGTTCTCCAAGGCCACTATGTTTGCCCCGGAGAACACGGCCCCGAGCGAGGGCGTTGAGATGTTCCAAAGACCGGAGGCTAAGACGGGTGTGGAGATAGCTAGGGTGACGGCCCAGACGATGGCTATCCTCACAGCCAGGGGACGGAGTGAAAGCTGATTAATCTTGGGATCGCATACCTAGCTACGGGGCGTCCCGGACCACTCGGCTAAGGTGGTCAGACCTGGATGTGAATCGTAGATTTCTCTCCACAGCTCTCCTTGGCTTTTACGCCTAAGATCAACTAGTTCGATGGGACGGAGTCTCCGATGCTGCTGAAGGGCCCACACAACTGGCACAGCTGACGGCCAGCATCTCTACGGGTGGGAGGCCGGGGGAGAGGCAGGTCTGTGGGCCCTGTGGCTCCCGTCGCCTATTCAGGTCATCATCCAGTGCTCCTTGGCCTCCACCAGCCAATCAAGCCCGATGGAGAGAGGCCGAGAAATCAACCGTAGGTGACCTTGACCTGAGATACGATACCCGCCTGCGGAAGACGGAGACGTTCGAAATTCGACTGAAGATCGAACGAGGCTAGCGGGACTTCGACCATTCACGAGTCAAAGGTTTCCTCATGAAGAGGAGACGTCCCTCCTCCCGGTCACATGTCACCATGCAGCGGGCCAGCCTGTCACCAATACGTCTATTGAGCTTGTCGGAGGTCATCGTCGCCAGGCCCAGAAGATAAAGCGCGGGAAGCATGTCGAGGAAACGGGCGAGGTTGCGGGCCAGTGCCTGGCCCACGCTTATCCTCGAGCCATCTATGCTCACGACGCGTAGACCCGTGACGAGTTTCCCAGGAGTTCTGCCGTGTGTGAGGGCCTCGAGAGCGAAAAGGCCGAGGATTGTGAGCACCGAAAGAAAGGAACCCAGAGTACCGAAGATCATTCCTCCAGGCTGGAATCCAAAGTAGTAGTTTAGGACTGGGTT
>CAYWSC010000289.1:0-3046 GCA_964460695.1 Hadarchaeota archaeon (SeqCode) | reverse complement strand
CTTCCCTTCCCCAAGGAGGGGGGCAAGATGTTCTGGGCCGGTTCATCCGCGTTCTCAAGCATCTACCAGGAGGTCGACCTCTCTTTGAACTCCACCGTGATAGATTCGTCCCGGGTCTTCTTCTCGGCTGGCGGATGGGCGAGAGACCGCGACGGTCGGGATGGGCCGCTTCTAAGGGTCGAACTCCTAGACGGAGGTGGAAACCTCGTCGCAAACGTCTCGAGCGGCCCGATAAGGTGTAGGTCATGGTACGTCTACAGGCTGGACGGTAGAATCCCGCCGGGTGTCAGGAGGGCTAGGTTCTGGCTCGAGAGCCGGCGGGCTTCGGGCTCTAGCAACGACGGATACTTCGACGGGCTATTCTTCAACATCTCGAGCCAGCCGCCGGTTCCTCCCGCCGTCTCGATCAGAACCGGCCCGTACCTCCAGAACTCGACTCCTACAAGCATCGTGGTGGTGTGGGAGACCGATAGACCGTGTCCATCGGCTGTCATGTACAGGGAGTCTGGATCGGACTCCTGGAACTGGAAAAACATGACCGAACAGGTCAAGATACACCAGGTCCTGATAGAGGGCTTGAAGACGGGTGTGAGGTACGAGTACGCAGTGGTATCCGGCGGGGCGAAGAGCGAGAGGCATTCCTTCAGGCTGAACTTCAGGACTCCCTTCAGATTTCTGGTCTACGGTGACTCTAGGACCAGTCCCGTCAATCACCGGAAGGTCGTGGAGAGCATGATCCCATTCTCGCCTGACTTCGTGATAAACGTTGGAGACGTCGTAGAGTCCGGCAACGTCTATTCCCAGTGGAAAAGCCAGCACTTCGACCCCCTGCGGCAGCTGGCTTCGAACGTCACGACGTACATCGCCATTGGGAATCATGAACGAAACTCCCCATGGTTCGACGAATACGTCTGCCAGCCCGGCAACGAACACTTCTTCGCCTTCACCTACGCCAACGCACGTTTCATATTCCTGGACACCAACTGGCCGTTCTTCCCCGGCTCGCCCCAGTACGAGTGGCTCAGGAGGGAGCTGTCGTCCGAAGAGTACCGCTCAGCCACCTTCCACTTCGCCTTCTTCCACCATCCCCCCTACTCAGAGATGTGGGACTCCCCAGGCTACATAGGAGACTCTGCGGTGAGGAGCTATCTGGTCCCCCTCCTAGAGGCGGCAAAGGTCGACATCGTGTTCAACGGACACACCCACGACTACGAGAGGGGGAGGAGGCCCCTATCCGGACCGGACGGTACGTACTACATAATCACTGGTGGGGGTGGTGCGCCTCTCGACACGGTTGTCACCCATGACTGGGAGCATGTAGTCGTCCACAGGTCCGAGTACCACTTCTGCGTCATAGACGTCTCGGAGCACAATCTGACCTTCAGGGCAGTAGCTATCGACGGGGAGGTCATGGACAACTTCACCGTGGACAAGTCCAGCTCGAGGCCGGACTTGGCGGTCGAGGAGCTGGGATTCGACCCGAACAGGTCGGAGGTCAGCCTGCGCGTCTCGAACCTCGGGTTTGTGCCGGCGGCCAGCTTCACAGTTCTCCTGGAGGCCAACGGGACCCAGGTCTCCTCGGTCAGGCTAGGCGGGCTGAGTCCGGGGGAGGAGAGGGTTTTGAACATCTCGTGGAGTCCGGGCGACGGCTTGTGGGTGCTCAATGCAACGGTCGATCCCCAGGACGAGGTCGACGAGGGCATATGGGAGCAAAACAACTGTATTGCCCAGCTGGTTAGGGTGAATACCAAGCTGCCTGATCTCTGGATAGCGGGGATCCAAACATCCGAGGCCTCCGTGGGAAGGCCGGTGAGGGTCTCTGTGACCGTGGAGAATCGCGGCCCGGTTGCATGCCAGCCGTCTAGGCTGCTCGTTTCGGCAGGCGGTCGCAGCGAGCTGCTCGACATCCCTGAGATCCCCTCTATGGGCCGGTTCAACGCAAGCTTTGAGTTCACCCCACAGACAAGTGGCCTCTACACCGTCAACGCGACGGCCGATCCCGACGGGCTCATTGCAGAGGCGGACGAGGACAACGCAGCCTCGGCGCAGATCTGGGTCGTCGAGGAGATAGAGAAGGGGTCTGCGGCGATCTCAAAGGAGCCGGTGGACGGATTCGTTGTGATCAAGTACCGGGGTGGGATCCTCGGTACCCAGGCGGGATCCCTCTACATCCGCTGGGGAATCAACGGCTGGAACAAGCCAGCGGGTAGCCAGGCACCTCCCGGGTCTCTGTGGTACTACGACTACGTGGAAAGCCCCATGGAGAGGGGGATCGACGGGCTGTGGACGGTAGCCCTGCCGGTGTCGGAGAGGCTTGAAGAGCTTGGCTTCCTCTTCGTCCAGTGGTCAGGCGGGCTGAGGCAGTTGGATGACAACGATGGCCGTCGATGGCTCTGGACAAATCCGGCCCAGTACTACGAGGCCAGAGATCTGTTCACAGACCTTTTGCAGCAGGCGGGGGAGCACGGGATATTCACCGAGAACTTCACGGCGGTGCTGGAGGAGGCCGAGGCATCCGCGGCGGAAGGCGACTACTCCTATGCAACAGGCCTTCTGGACAGGTGGACAGATGTCCTTGGCCGACGCGTCATGGAGGTCCTGATCGACGAGAACTGGCGCAGAGTTCAGGCGGCGAAGGAGAGGGGTGTCGATACCTCGAGGATCGAGACGTACCTGAAGGCTGCTGAGTCTAGGCTGAAGTTCGGGCCGTGGAGCTATGCGAAGGGCTACGTGGAGAAGGCTGACCAGCTTTTGGACCAGGTGGAGGCTGGAGAGTCGGTTGCGGCCGGCCTCCTTCCCCTGCTTGCCGGCATAGCGGTCAGGCGGCGCAGGACTAGGGGCTAGGGCGAATTCCCTGACCTAACAGGTCGATGCGAACCGGCCCTCGTGAGGCCGAGGATCCTGGACAAGGGCTCCTCCAAGCCGCGGGCCATCCTCTCGAATCCGACGTCGTTGGGATGGGCTCCGTCCACCGATCCGTCTGTCACATCCGGCCCCATGTAGTTCTCGTAGCTTAGGAGGTGGATCATATCGTCGCCGCCCCTCT
>CAYWSC010000288.1:0-3046 GCA_964460695.1 Hadarchaeota archaeon (SeqCode) | reverse complement strand
CCCAATCAGAACGCTCGACTTCGTGAAGAGGGAGACGAATATTGGGAAGACGGTTGGCGGCTGGGAGAAGGCCAGCCCGGAGATGTACAGGGTCCCGTTTAGAACGCCTAGCCAGAAGTTCCTCCGTGCATATCTCCTCGAGACTTCGGTCTCCTCGTACGAGGGCTGGTAGGGGGCCGTAGGCTCTTGCATGAACCGATCCAGCCGCAGTCAAGGCGGCCAGATAAAAAGCTCTCCGATGAGAGAAGGCCCGCGATCCGCCCAGAAATCGGCCTATGGATACACTTTTTTAAGCCGCTTGCCCTACTCCGAGTGCCTGCCTAGGTGCATCGAGAGATGGATTCAGGAGACGACGCTGACACCAGTCATAGGGCGATGGCCCATGTCGGGCCTGAGTGGAGGTCCGTAGTTGTACGAGGTAAGAACAACCTCCATAATCAAGCAGACCTTGCCAGTCCTAATACTCATTTCCCTAGGGGGCACCTTGGCCGGCCTATTCTTGAATGGCATCCGCAATAGGCTAGACGTTTTCCCCGGATTGCTGGTCGTCGTTCCAGCTCTGCTCGGGCTGAGGGGTAACATCGCGGGAAGCATGGCGTGTAGACTCTCCACGGCGCTTCACATGGGCACTCTCCGCCCCGCGATCCTTCGGAACAGCGGAATAACCCCCTTCGTCGTATCCTCTCTAGCGCTGACTCTTGCAACTTCGGCGGTAATAGGGATTCTCTCATATGTCTACTCGGATGTGTATGGCATTCTCGTCCCGGGCTTTCTTCCCCTCGTTCTCATAACGATGAGTGCTGCCTTGTTGGCCGGGTCCGTTCATCTGGTGATCAACTTGTTCATATCGATCACTAGCTTCAGAATTGGCCTGGACCCTGACAACGTCTCGATACCAGTGCTCACCGTTACTGGAGATGTCATAACGATGCTATGTTTCTTGCTCGTCGTGAGGGTGGCGATCTAAGTGGGTGTGCTCAACGTGCGGGAAGTGCTGGTAAGGTCTGTCCCCGTCCTCACCCTCCTGGTGCTCATCGAGATGATAGGTGGCTCTGCGCTGGGAAAGGCGTATGCCGACATAAAGCCGATCTTCTTCGTGCTTGTACCTCCATTCATTGGCAAGGGAGGCAACATCGGTAGCGTCTTTGCCTCTAGAATATCGACGGCTCTCCATCTCGGTGTCCTGCGTCCCTCCATCAGAGGCAACGGAATCCTGAAGTCCAACGTCATCGCCCTCGTGTTCTCGGGACTGGTGTCCTTTGCATTCTTAGGAGTATTCGTATACTTCGTATCGCTGATCCTGAATGTACCGAGAATCGCATTTCCTAGATTTCTGGCCATAACATTATTATCGGGGACGTGCCTCACATTCTTTGCAATTGGCTTATCCCTGCTGGCTTGCTTCGCCTCTTACAACAGAGGAATCGACCCCGACGACTATGTCGTTCCCATAGTGACGACGACCTCGGACTTGGTGGGAATCTTGTTCCTTCTTACCTTCATCGTTCTTCTGGGGACGTAGACATGGAGGACGAAGAACCGGCAACAGTCAAGGAGCTTCTAGCGGAGATCAAGGACACCTCCGAGCTTGCCGTCTACCTAGCCTACTCGGCCCTGATGTTTAGGGACAGGCAGATAGCGGAGGAGGTCATGGAGCTGGAGGATAGGATCGACGAGCTCTTATCCAAGCTCCGGGTCGCCGTCGTGCTGGCCGCCCGGAACGTGGAGGATGCCGAGAGGGTAAGGCCGATCCTCCTGATCGCCTCCGCAGCCGACAGGATCTCTACCGCTGCCGCCGAGATCGCAGAGCTCCTCCTGAGAGGGATGGAGATCCATCCCCTGATCTTCGACGCTCTTGAGAACGCGGAGGAGAAGGTTGCCAGGTGCCGCGTCTCGGAGAACTCGTCGCTGGTCAGCACCAGCCTCGGCGATGCAGACCTTGAGTCCAGCATCGGGATGGCCGTCATAGCGATCCGCAGAAGAGACGGGAGATGGCTGTGGGACCCCGATGACGAGACGGTGATCGAACCGGGCGACGTCCTCATAGCCAGGGGACCCAAGGACGGGGCAGTGCTGTTGAGGGAACTCTCAACGGGGCAGAGGAGCCTAACAGCAATCCAGGAGGGGGCAAGGTGACCAGAGCCGATAGGAGTCTGAGGGACCTCATACTCGACATGAAGAACCTCTCCGAGCTCGCCGTGGACCTGTCCTACACCGCCCTGATCTTCGACAGCAAGCAGGTTGCCGAAGAGGTCAGACAGCTCGAAGAGGAGATGGACGAGCTGTACTACAACGCGAGGCTCTCGGTGCTCAAGCTTGCAAAGAAGGAGGACCCGTCCAAGCTGCTCAGCCTCCTCCAGTTCGTCGGGTCCATGGAGGTCATAACCGACTCGGCGGCAGAGGTCTCCGAGATAGTTCTCGAGGGCATCGATCCCCACCCCGTCTTCGACATAGCGATGCGTGATACGGAGGACGTGATATCCAGGGTGGACGTCGAGCCGGCGTCGCTCCTCGCTGACAGGAAGCTTGCCGAGCTAAAGCTCGATACCAAGGCCGGGGTGGATATCCTAGCGATAAAGCGCTCCGGAAGGCTCATCTACGATCCTGGTGACCAGAGCTACCTCAGGGTGGGGGACATCCTAATCGTGAAAGGATCTCCAGAGGCCGTCGAGAAGCTCCGCAGGCTCGCCGGCGAGGAAGAGGAGGAAGAAGAACTCTCCCTCGACGAGTGACCGAGCAAACCCAGGGAGCTGAAGGCTTCGAGCCGCCAGCTATTTCAGCGGGAACTTGACGATCTCCCCGGTCTGTGCCGACCTGTACACCGCGAGGACGACCTCGAGCGCCTTCCTCCCCTCGTATCCGTTCACCAGGGGCTCCCTGTCCTCGAGTATCGCGTTGACGAAGTCCTGTATCTGCAGGGCGTGGCTGTTCTCACTTATCGCTGAGGCCTCAGCCGCGGCGGACATCTCGGCCTTCTCCTCCACGACCTCCTCCTCGCCCTGGATCGCCCACTTCACCAGCTTCCCACTCTCTATGATCGCCGTTC
>CAYWSC010000287.1:0-3053 GCA_964460695.1 Hadarchaeota archaeon (SeqCode) | reverse complement strand
AACTACGAACACAACATCGTGGTGGCAAAGCCCGGCTCGACGGTGCTGGCCCACGTGGAGAGCACCGACTTCAAAGACCATCCGGGATTCGTCGAGTGGGAGATCGAAGGCGGCGCCAGAGTCTTCGCCGTCACGGGCGAGATCATAGGCCCCGGCTCGGAGCCCGGCCAGGTTCACACCATGTGTGCTCCGGGTCGAACGTGGAAGTACGCCATCGATTTCGGGAGCAACCTGATGATCTACCTAGACAAGAGGCCGGTTCCCCAGGACTTACAGCTCGTCCACAGAGTTAGGTCTATGATGTTCGAAATGTCAACGAGAAAGTCTCTGCTCTTCGGGCTGCTCGACTTCTGCGAGTCCTTCGGCGCCAACACGAACAAGATCATGATGAAGGTCGACGAAGCGGATCGGGTTGTCTCCGAGGCCCTCCCAGACTACTTGCAGCTGAGGTTTGAGGAGGTGCTGAAGGCCTATCAGGAAGCCGAGAAGATACTGAGCAAGGTCGAGGCCGACGCCGTCAAGCTCAAGAAGAAGGCGCTGACATGGGTCTACACTATAGAGTGGCTGACGGTGACTGGGACTGCATTGATCTGCGGCTCCCTCGTTTGGTCCCTCATGGTTCGCAGGCGCCTCTACAGGGAGGCCGGCGTCACCAGGCTCGAGACCTACGACTAGACCTATCATCCGGCGAATTCTAGATCCACTCCTCCGACCGCTCGAGAAGTGTTTCCACCTCGATACAGTCAGGACACCTCGTCTGGAACAGTATGCCCTCGGCCCCTACCTCGCGGCAGACCCTCTCGACCTCGCCTGGCTGTACCGAGAGAACGAGTCCCTTCCCCGCCTCCCTCACCCTCCTGTACATGGAGAAGTAGCGGCTGGAGCCACACTGAGGCTTTCCCGCACCGGGAACCCACTGGATGGCGTCCAGCTCATCGATGGACAGAAGGTCATCCAGATGGGGAATCTGCCCGTACCCGTCGAGGTGGTACACCGTCCTGTCCAGCCTTTCGCACTGCTCCTTGACGAAGGGCAGAACGAAGGTGCGGAACTTCTCGGGAGAGAGCATATAGGCGTAGTCGCACTGGATGGGATACCACCTCTCGGCAGACCAGATGCCCATCCATGCAGATCTGCCCACGATCTTCTCCTGTATGATGGCGTCGAGAAGATCGTAGCATTCGTGCCATATGTCCAGTATCTTCCAGCACAGGTCTAGCACCTTCCCCCCGTTTCTGAACAGGTCGATCATCAGCCTCTTCTTCCCCCTCAGAGAATGGGCTATGTCCAGGGTCCCGCCTAGATCGGTCATCCCTACCAAGAACTTTCCCTGCCCTTTCTCGGCCGAGATGCTCGTGGCCTTGACAACTCTCTTCCACCACAGGTTCTCCGGGTCGAGGCGGATGTCCTCGATCTGGTCCCACTCCATGGGAGTCTCAAACCACACGGTCTGGGAGAAGAATACCGGGCTTGCCCCCAAGAAGGCGGCCACAACGCCAGCGCCGAGATTTATCCAGAGATTGGGGAAGGCCTCGCCTCCAAAATTGGTCGCGGAGCAGACATCTTGGAACTGCCGCACCACCCTCTCCGGGTCGTCTGGGAACCTTGCAAAGCCCCATCCGTCCCAGGCTGGGCGGGCCGATCCTGGCCTAGGGCTCGTGACCATTATGCAGGGCCTGTCAACTACCTCGCCATCCCACCAGGCGGAGAGGCGCTCCTGGGCCTGTGGCCAGTCCCCCTTGTACTGCACGCCTGGCCCTCGAAGGTACCAAGAAGAAAACTGTTCTTCTGAGAAGGAGATCCCAAGGGGGTCAGAAGAGGTCGCCTGAGAAGAATCCCCTATTTCCCCTCATGTCTGCGCTCTCGTTCGGAAGCCGACCGCGAAGCCCCTTGGGATCAAATATCCGTATTTGTTACAAAAATAAAGTGGTTTTGTTTAAAGAGAGTGTTATCCCAACGTTTGTTCTACATGATGAACAATCTCGTTCGACCTGAGGGGAGTTCTCCTTCTTCGAACTTCCACCGCGAGTCCTAGAGGCGGTTCGCCTATGGCTACGATGCAGCCATCCTAGTCGACTCAACGGGACGGTATAGCTTTCTCTTGACCATGACGGCCCAAATGACTGAACCTGTCAAGGCCAGCGTCGACGATACTCCGAGCCACTCAACCAAGTGGACCCAAAGAAGTGCTCTACGCTTCAGCTCGACACACTCTGAGTCAATTCTGTCAAGTTCTGAGAACGTCTCCTGGATCTTGGAGGCGGCTTCATCGAATCGGTGTTCTAGGTATAGCTTCCCAGCCTCCTCTTTCATCTTCTGCACCGTAGCGATCCTGGTTTCGAGACGCCTTGTGTTGGCACCGAACTCGTCTATGAAGTCTAGGACGGCGTAGGAAGTGCCTATCCTCGCGGTTATCTGGGAGAACGAGTTCCTAATCTGGTGCACCAAGAGCGGGTTGCTCGGGAGGCTCCGCCCAGAGCTCAACCACACTATACCCGTGAATATGTCGAGCTGGTATCTCTCCCTGCCGTCCACGGCTCTCCACATCGGAGAGTCAAACTGGTCCGCGGTTACCCACGTCAGAGCCCTTGCCTGACCATACCTCCAGGAGATGAAGAGAGGGAACTTGGTGAATCCTCTGTAAGACCAGTAGTTTGTCCTACAGTACGCCCAAATGGTTGCTCCTTCCCTCGGAAACGTCGGCCTGGCGTAGCCGAAAGGCTTTACGTTCTCAATCCCTGCCGAGAGGAATGGCCTCAGAAGGGGAGGAAGTGCCGGGTCTCTGACAACCTCCAAGTTGTAGGGCTGCCCATCTGGGGCACCCACAGCTATGTTCTTGTAGTGGTCGTAGGGATAGCACTCACTTAGACGAGTCTCTAGCCATGGCACGTATATGGAGGCGCTCTGGCTCTCCATGAAGCATAGTGAACCGACGCCGTGATCGGCGATTGCCGAGTACATGGCTTCGAGTGACGAGAGCGGGAACAGTCGTATTATGGGCTGATTTATGATTATGAAGTTGTATCTGAGCATGGCCTCTAGGTTCCTCGGCA
>CAYWSC010000286.1:0-3071 GCA_964460695.1 Hadarchaeota archaeon (SeqCode) | reverse complement strand
CGTTCCCATCTCCTTGTTCAACTCCAGAGTCCGGATGGTTCTCTCCACCGCCTGGCGACGCGCCCTCTCGATGGGTGACGAGAGAGACCCGAACTCGAATCGCCTCTCGTAGAACAGGTTGGGGACGATCGAGACCAGCCGCACCCCCGATTTCTCTAGCTCCCTGTAGAGATCCAGGTTCTCCTCATTGATCTCGTTGGGGTAGTGTGCCTCGATTCCCTTGAGGCCATAGTCCGCCAGCTCGGCTGCCATCTGAAGCCTCTCCTCTATTGGGACCTCCTTGCCGTACCTTTCGTGGAACCGCCCAGCTCCCGGCGAGAAGAACCAGACGCCGGCCGAGAACTTCAATTCCAACTTGAAGCTCTCTAGATGTCTTATCAGATCTTCTGGGCTCCGTCTCTCCGCCTGCCGACGAATGTCTATCAGTTCTGACCCTCCGCTGGCGCGGAGGCGACGGCGGTATATAGATTTACCCACGCCCCTTCACACTCCTGCTCGTCCGGAGAGTTGTCTTTTTGAGTCGCCCGACGCATCGAGCACGGATAGGCATGATCAGGAGTTCTATCGAAGAGGCAATCTCCAGAAAGTATCCAGAGGCGGTCGTGATGGTCGTCTCGTGCGACAGAGAGGGCAGGCCAAACGTCATGCCTGCGGGGTGGTTCATGTTCACATCTGGGAATCCGCCGATGGTCGCCGTGAGCATTGCACCTCAGCGGTACACCCACAAGCTAATCTCCGAAACTGGCGAATTCGTCATCACCTTTCCAAGCGAGGGGCAGGAAAAGATGATCGACCAGTGCGGTAGCTGTTCGGGAAGAGATGTTGACAAGTTTAGGGAGTTCGACATACCCGTCCAGAGCGCCGACGTAGTGGGTCCCCCTCTGATAGAGGGATCGGTTGCCGCCTTTGAATGCAAGAAGGAGGCGGCCCTTACCACGGGGGATCATACGATATTCTCGGGAATAATCGTTGCGGCCCACGTATCGCGGGAGAAGAGACTAAGGGTGTACAACCTGGGTGGAGGTGGCCCCGAGAGCTACAGGGCCTTGCTTCCGAAGAGGGACTGAGACGCACGCCGAGACGAGTTCGACAAAAGAGTTTTCAAAAAGGGAGCCAACTTGATCTCGGCCGCCGCGAGCTGAACGCTTTTCTCGAGCACGTAAAGGGTGGCATAAACCATGAAGGGACTCAAGAAGATAACCGATGAAGTCTACGAGGTTCCCGTGGGATACCGTCCCGGAATGAAGGTTCCCGGGAGGATCTACGTCGATGAAGCGCTGCTCCGCGATCTGGAAAGCGGGGCTGTCGATCAAGTGGCTAACGTAGCGTGCCTACCAGGCATAGTGAAGTACTCTATGGCAATGCCGGACGTCCACCTCGGCTACGGATTTCCCATAGGTGGGGTGGCGGCTTTCTCGTCCGATGGGGGAGTCATAAGCCCCGGCGGCATCGGATACGACATCAACTGCGGGGTTAGGCTTCTCAGAACCAACCTCGACATTTCCGACGTAAAGCCTCATATCGAGAAGCTGATAGATGCTGCCTTCCGCAACGTCCCGTCTGGGGTCGGCAGCAAGGGCAAGGTGAAGCTGAGCAGGTCTGAAATTGACGAGGTTCTCGAAGAGGGAGCCCGTTGGGCAGTGAGAAACGGCTACGGCTGGGAGCAGGATCTGGACAGGATAGAGGAGAACGGGTCAATGGACACCGCCGATGCATCGAAGGTCAGCGAACGGGCAAAGCAGAGGGGAATACCCCAGCTGGGAAGTCTTGGCTCGGGTAACCACTTTCTCGAGATACAGTATGTGGACAAGATCTACGACCCCCAGACGGCAAAGGTGATGGGCATAGAGAGAGAAGGACAGATCACGACCATGATTCACACCGGATCGCGTGGATGCGGCCACCAGATATGTTCCGACTACTTGAAGGTCATGGAAGCATCGGTCAAGAAGTACAGAATTCCCATCCCTGACAGAGAGCTTGCCTGCGCGCCCGTTGGGTCTAGCGAGGCCGAGTCGTACTTCGCCGCCATGTCAGCGGCGGCCAACTTTGCATGGGGAAACAGACAGATGATCATGCACTGGGTGAGGGAGTCCTTTGAGCAGGTCTTGGGCCAGAGTGCAGAGAGCCTCGAAATGGAGCTCATCTATGATGTGGCTCACAACATCGGCAAGAGGGAGGTCCACAAGGTTGACGGAGAGCAGATGGAGCTGTATGTCCACCGGAAGGGGGCTACAAGGAGCTTTGGCCCAGGGAGCGATGCAATCCCCGAGGAATACAAGGAGATCGGCCAGCCAGTAATCATTCCCGGAGATATGGGAACGGCTTCTTATTTGCTCGTCGGCACCGAAAGGGCCATGGTGGAGACGTTCGGCTCTACCTGCCACGGTGCCGGAAGATTCCTCAGCAGGGCCAAGGCGAAGAGGAAGTACTACGGCCAGCAGGTTCAGAGCGAACTGAGGTCGAAGGGCATAATTGTCAAGGCCGCAAGCATGCCTGTAATAGCCGAGGAGGCCCCCGGGGCCTACAAGGATATAGATCGGGTTGTCGATGTCTGCGAGCGGGCCGGCGTGAGCAGGAAAGTCGCTAGACTCAAGCCCCTGGCCGTGGCCAAGGGCTAGACAGCCGTGCATCTCAGGATGGTGTATCTGCGTGTTCAACTTCGCGAAGGAGCAGACCGAGTACGAGATATGTGGGCTGAAGATAGGCGGGCAGCCCGGCGTGAATCCAACCGTCGGAATACCCTCCATCTTCTTCAGCGGACACAGCATCGTGAAGGATGAGGTCAAAGGCGTCTTCAAGGAGAAGACGGCCGAGAAGCTCGTCCAACGCCTAGAGGAGCTGAAAGACCAGACTGGGATCCCCTACATCCTGGATGTCGTCGGCAACCATGCCGAGGCCCTTACCAGGTATGTGGATTGGGTTGCCGAGAAGACCGAGGTGCCCTTTCTTATCGACGGGATAACAGCCGACGTCCGCCTGCCCGTTGCAAGGCACTGCTCGGAGGTCGGTCTGGGGGACAGGGCGATCTACAACTCCATCTCCCCAGACTACACAGAGGCGGAGATCTC
>CAYWSC010000285.1:0-3074 GCA_964460695.1 Hadarchaeota archaeon (SeqCode) | reverse complement strand
CGGCAATATGAACCGATCGCCAGAGGTACTGTGGAGCTTCTACGTGGGCGGATACGCCAACCAGGCCTTCGCCACTGATATCGATGGGGACTCGGAGGAGGATGTCGTCTACATATCTGCGGGCCGGCTCGTCGCGGTTTCGCTGGATGGAAGGAGGATCTGGTCAACCCGGCCACTGGGAATCCTGAGGATGTTCGGATCCACCGACTTCGGACTGGACGGGGAGGAGGAGGTCGTGGCTTGTAATCCTCTACAGTCCAAGATCTTCCTAGTCAGGCTATCGGATGGAGAGGTATGCTGGAACTACACATTTCCCTCGCCGTCGTCGGGAATCGGCAGGTACAGCGTCAAGATAGCAGACGTCTCGCCCAGCTTCCCGGGAGAGGAACTCGTGGTCTGGCCCTACAAGAGCCAGTACGGCTACGCCTTCGGCTTCAACGGCCGCGCCTCGAACGCGACCCTGATATGGAAAGCATATGCCGAGGAGACTAGAAACTACCCTCCCCCTGTGGCCGTTGCAGACATGGATCTGGACGGCGTCAGCGATGTGGTGATCGCAACCTTCGAGAAGGCGTACTGCTTCGACGGGGCCACAGGAGAGCTGAAGATGGTAGCCCACTCCCCAGGGATCAACAGGAACTACGGAATCCTGATAATCAAGAATATCGACGGCGATCCGTATCCCGAGGTCCTAGTCCTGTCACCCAACCTCAACGAGCACCTTTGGGTAGTCGACAACGACGGCCACAACCTCTCCCAGATCTGGAACAAGCACTTCGAGTACTCGTACCCCCAGGACGTCATAAGCATCAGGGTGACGGTCGACTCTGTCGAGGACCTGGACGGGGACGGGAGATACGAGATAGTCTACTCGATCTACAATCAATCCTCTGACGCCCGTTGGCACACCGTCATTCTGGACGCGCTGACGGGGCAGAGCCTCTCAGAGATATCGGACCAGTACCTCTTGGCGGTGGTCGACGCCGACGGGGACGGGCTGGCAGAAGTAGTGACCAGCGAGCAACACGACCGGACGGTTACCTACTACTCGAACGTGAGTATCCTGAACTACGACGACGCAACAACGATCCGGCTTAGAAGCTGCGCGATCGTCTACGACTACTGGTCATCCTTCCCACTGGGTGTAAACTCGATTGCAAACACCGATCAGTGGATGGAGTCTGACGCGGGGCACCTCCTCAGGGCCAACGGAACGCTAGGATACCTAAGGATCGAGGGCGGGCAGGCCGTTCTGAACTGGACTGTCAGCGAGTCGGACGTCGGCGCGGGGCTCACCATCCTGGGAACCTTCCCCGCAGGCCCCATCATAGCCAGCGGCAACGACGGGCTGCTCCGCGTCCTCTACCCCGACAAGACCGTCGAGGTGGCCCGGACGGGAGGATTCATCCCCTCGTCGGTCGCCGGTGATCTGGACGGAGACGGATCCCCTGAAATCGTCACCAGGGATAGCCGGGGGCAGCTTATCGTCCTGCGAAGCGATGGCTCGCTGGAGGCAAGCTTCTCAGGCAAGGTGAGGTGGTCCAAGTGCGGGAAAGACGGCTCAGTAGTTGTCTGGGATATGGACGGGGACGGGAAGGACGAGATCCTCGTCGGCGGGACGGCTAGCCTCGACGTGTTGAGCAGAAACGGAACCCTGATACGCTCCTACCCCCTCCCCAACTATCCGTACGACTGGATCCCAGCCAACATCACCGGGGATTCGTATACCGACATATTCGTGTCATGTGCCGGTGGAGGTCCCCACACGGCAACGACCCTGGCGATAGACGGTGCAACGGGAGAGGTGCTTTGGACCAAGGATTTCGGTCCCTACGCGGGCTTCACCGGGCTCATGGACTACGACGAGGACGGCCTTGACGACTTGGTCGTCCGGGAGCACTTCGAATTCTACATCCTGATAGGTCCGACGGGAGACGAGAAGAAGGGAGGCTCGATCTGCGGATACCACACGCCTATGATTCTCGACGTCGACGTCGACGGAGCCGTAGAAGTCGTCTGGGGAGGAGGCTGGGGCAGCCTTCTCGTCGACTCAAAGAAGTCCTACCAGTTCGCAAGCGGGCAGAAAGGCTTCTACACGTGGCATAAGTGGAAGCGGCTCTTCGGCGGGGGCGACAGCAACGAGCTGTACGGAAAGATCCCCGGACTTGCCGACATAGACGGAGATGGGGTAGTCGACATAGGCGTCCCGGACATCAACGGCTCCCTCCTCTGCTTTGACGGAGCGTCCGGAAGGGTCAAGTGGAGGATGGACCTCGGCGCCATTCCCTCGGACGTGGTCAGCTGTGACATGGACGGGGACGGACTGGGAGAGTTCATCCTCGGGACAAGCGACGGCCGCCTCCTGTCGGTCGGAAGAGACGGCGTCGAGTGGACCTATCGGTTCGAGGATGCGGTGGGCGACCCGATCCTCTTCGACATCGATCGCGACGGAGAGACAGACATCCTGGCTCCGGTCATGGATGGAAGCCTCTATGCCCTTCACATCGACGAGACTGGCTGTCGTCCCCTTTTCGGCCTCTCAATGACCCTGCTCCTCCTAGCTCTGGGTATGGCAGCCGTTCCAAGATCGTTCCGGCAGTTCCAAAGAACAGATAATAACCGTTCCACGGAAGACTTATGTCGGTGACGCAGGTGAAAGGTGTCAAAGTTCTTGCGTTGGCCGTGGCGGCCGGCCTGGTTCTGGTGCCGCTGGGCGCCTTGGCTCAGGGCTGGTTCGGCACGACTGCAAGAGGCAAGGCAAGCCAGATACATCCCCTCGCCGCGGATGCCGGAGATCCAGATCAGGGACAGCAGAACTGTCAGCAGGGCGAGCGGTGTGGATGCGTCCGCCGAGTGATGGCAGGCAGGCTTCTGAGGTTGCTACACATGGACGATGAGCAAATCGATCAGCTCGCCGAGAGACTTGGTCTCTCAGAGGACGAGACACAGCAATTGAAGACTTTGATCAGCGAGGCCAGACCGCCGAGGGACCAACTCAGGGACAAGATCCAAGAGATAGGGGAAATAGTTGGGCCCAAGGTCAGGGAAAGACTAGAGGAGAACCACGAACAGTG
>CAYWSC010000284.1:1941-3074 GCA_964460695.1 Hadarchaeota archaeon (SeqCode) | reverse complement strand
TACGTGTAGTTCGCAAAGGCCTCGTATTCGTATACGTACTCGAACCGGGGATCCCTCGTCTCGGTGCCAACCCAGACGGCGTCGAATATTTCTGACTGTGCCGGTACGTCGTAGCCGAAGACGTGGAACCTGTCGTACCACTGCGGGTACTTTATGATCAGCCTTACACGTGGGTTGACCCTTCTAGCCGTGTCGATGATGACCGAATTGGCGAACTCTGTAATGAGGTCGCGGCGGAACTTCGACCAAGACCTAGACCCCTTTTCACGGGTGCACCTGGCGCAGCGACAGGGCGTGCAGAGGAAGTCGTCGACAATTATGCAGTCGAAGACCTTCGCGCCCGTCGCCATTGCCCTACCCAGGTTCTCCCTTGTGATGGGCGAAGTATAGCAGACCCAGTGTGGGCCGATGGACGACCTCTCCGTGAAGCCATCTCCATGGGTAGTGGCTATTCCACCACAGACCTCGAAGCCTCTGGACTCTAGCGATCTCCTAACCTCCGCCAGGATTCCCTCGTCTACCAGAAGCCCTCCCCGGTAGAACTCTATGTAGACCTTGTCGATGCCAAGTGCGGAGAGGCGTGAGGCAGACGCCTCTCTGTCACTAGGCCGCGAGAAAAAGTCGACGACCGCCTTGGCAGTTACGTACGCGGAGAACATTGGCCTTTTCGGCTTCTGACCGCCCTTCACCATACCGCCCCGGGAGACCCAGTAGACAATAGCTCGCGCCGCCTCCCAACAAGGTCAACAACTATCTTGGGTCCTAAGAGGCAAATCCTCAGACAGGCGGGAAAATCAGGGAACGAACTTCGCGAAGTATAGAATGAGCACCAAGCTGAGGATCGCAATTCCGAAGGATATTAGGGCCAAAACGACCCCGACGTTTCCGAACACCTGGAGCATCAGAGGTGCACCTCTGCCCCCACCGGCTCCGTAGACCTTAAAAATGTATTTCCAGGGCGAAAAAACTATCAGCGGCACGGTTTTGACGGGAATAGAGGCGGATTCCGCCCGAAAAGCCCTGGCTTTGCCCCGTGCTGCCCCGGTCGAGGAGGCACGGATCGATACGTCTCGCAGAGTGGATGTAGGTGAGAAGAGACGCGCTTGACTTGCTTGGAAGATCCGACATCATAA
>CAYWSC010000284.1:0-1841 GCA_964460695.1 Hadarchaeota archaeon (SeqCode) | reverse complement strand
TTCTAGTCTCCTGCGGTGAGGAGATGTTCTTCAGAGGCTTCCTTCTACGGGTGGTCGGCGTTGTTCCATCGGCAATCCTCTTCGGCGCAATGCACTACATCGGCTACGAGTCTCTGTTGGAGGTCGGCTATGCGCTCTCCATGGGACTGGTGATCGGATACCTCTACAGGTACCTTGTTCCCAACATACTCTTTCCCATAGTGTTCCACTTCTCGCTAAACGTCTTCTCGCTTCTAATGGTCAGACGTTTTGGCGAGCGTAGGAAGTGAAGGTTTCGACTGGGGACGATAAGCCGCCAAAACGCCTATCGGAGGCGTTCCGAAATATATTTTAAAGCGCACAGGGAGAAACGAGGACAGGTGTCCTTCATTGAACGGTGTCTCGAGAGGACAGGTGGGGCGGATAGCAATACCGGCCCTTGGGGCATCGCTGCTGCTGATGGGCTCCGCTCTCGCAAAGCCTGATGGTGGGGGTCTAATGAACATACTCACTTGGATATGGACTATTCTGTTGGGTCTGGCGACCTTTGGTTTTCTAGCGGTTTCAGGTTTCTTCGCCTTCCTGTGCATCTACGCCCGTAACGTCAAGTACACGGTTCTCTCGGTGATCGCGACCCTCGTATTCGTCTTCCTGTTCTACATGGTACTATTCCAGAACAAGATGAGAAGCTTCTATGGCGTCAACATGTATCCACTGGTGACGCCCTTCATCGTCGAAGTCGCGATCGTAGCCGCGATCTTCATCTATCTGTGGAAGCTGTAGTGGCAGTCTCTTCTACCCTGTCCGACGGGACATATGATAGGGCTAGTCTTGGGGTTCCCGCGGCCGAACCGTTGGGCCAGCCTCTCTGGAGATGCGGAGACAGGTTGACCAAGTGGTCCTCGTAAAACGTGGGAATCCCCCGGTCCTTTCGAACCATCTCTTCAGAAACTCTATGGTCCTAGGATCGGAGCAGTAGCCGCTTCCAACGGGCCCGTATTTCGATGAGAGCTCTCCAATAGACCTGTCTCTGAGAACCTTGGCGACGATGCTGGCCGCAGAGACGACAGGATAGGTCTGATCGGCCCTGTGTTCGCAGACGACATCTTTAGGAAGCTTGGAGTACCGCCTGATCCTGGAGAGGAAGGCGTCGGGCCTTACGTCTGCACAATCCACGACGACTCCCCTGGGACGGGCCTCGGCGATCACCTCTGCGAAAACCTTGGCTTCAAGCTCGTTGAGGGACCCTCCTAGGCTTCTCCAGCTATCTATCTCTTCAGCCGAAACCCTCTTCGTGATGACGCGGGTAGCCATGTCGCAGATCACGGGGAAGAGCAATTCTCTTTTCTTTCTGCTAAGCCTCTTGCTGTCCCTAACTCCTTTCTCTCTGAGAGCTTGCTGGTGGTTCCAGGAGGGCAAAAGGACGCCAGCCACCACGAGGTCGCCAACAACGGGTCCCCGACCGCTCTCATCTATCCCTAGGAGCATCCAGTTCGGCCGAGGGAGGTGTAGCTGAAATCTCTAACCCCTGTCGCATTGGAAAGCGATTTCAGCATAGGCGCCGGTCCGTCTGTGTGGCAAAAAACATCCTGCTCACAGGTCCACCCGGGTGCGGAAAGACGACCGTCGCCTCCAGAGTGGTCAAGATTCTGTCGGATGCAGGGCTAACGGTGGGTGGGTTGATCTGCCCTGAGATCAGGATCCGGGGAAGCCGGGTCGGCTTCGAGATAGTCGACCTGCTAGGCGGGAGGGGGATTCTCGCCCACATCTCGGATGTTCCTCAAGATATGCCGCGAGTCTCGAGGTACAGGGTCAACTTGCCGGATCTAGACCGGATAGCACGAACAGCTCTTGAGAGGAAG
>CAYWSC010000283.1:0-3096 GCA_964460695.1 Hadarchaeota archaeon (SeqCode) | reverse complement strand
CGCGACGGGGCTGAAAGACAACACCAGAAAGTTCTTATGTCAAAGCGATCTGTAACTACACGTGCGGAGTGGTGGTGTTGCGGCGCCCCTGGAAAGTGAGGGCAGGTCTTTCTTCTGCAAGCATAGCTTAGGCTGGCCCAGGCGAGCCAAACCGGGAGTGAAGCGGGCCATGTGCGCCGCCTTGGTTTTCTTCGTGATGGGCATCACGTCAGGCGAAGAGGGCGGCTCAGAGCCCCATCCCTCTAAGATCTTGGTGATCGGCAACCCTCCGAACATACGGGTCGTGGCATCTTGGCTTGAGAACGATCCGATGGTTGATCCACGCCAGGTCCCCTGCAGGACGTTTCTCACCACGCTGTCAGGAAAGGACATTCAGAGATACATTAGGCTCTACTTCCCAAGAAACTACGACGATCTTGTGGAATACGAGTACATCATGCTCATCATGGTCGAGGTTTTCTTCCTTACAAATGCTCAACAGAAGATGATCTACAACGCGATAGCCAAGGACGGTCTGGGCGCTCTACAGGACAGAAGCGTAATGAGCATGGCAGAGTGGATAGCCCATCCGTGGGCAGACTCGATTATCTCTGATGCTTTTCCGAACGATGCGGACAAAGTGGTGAGCCAGAAGTTCTCCTACGAACGTGTAGGCTTGAGGTACGTTGTCAACACCAATCCGAGTATCCCGCCGATCTTCAAGCCTTACAAGGACTTCGAGGGGGTCGAGACGGCGATAACGCCAGGGACGACCTGCATATGCATACCGAAGGAAGGAGCTGTAGTTACGTCGTACATCGTGGGCCCGTTCCCCGAGGGGTATGCAGGTGCGTATCCTGACCCTCGCTTCAGGGGATCGGGCTGGATGCCGCACACTATGTACTGGAGGTATGGCAATGCAACGACATGGACACACACCGACATGCTCGGGGGCGACCTCTACTGGAATCCTGCCCACAACCCTTACTCGCTAGACATGCTGATGGCCGAATTCATGTTCGCGACTGGCAGAGATCTTCCCAGCGACGTCGTCTTGGTTCATAATCTCAGGTCAAAGTTCGCGTCCTTCATCTCGACGAGGGGCTTCATCTACGCGATCATAGACTTTGTGAACAAGTTCGGCGCGAATGATGCGCCCATAGTATCCAAGGTGAGTGACGTAACCTCTCTCGCAGAGCAGGGCAAGAAGCTCTATCTGAAGCAAGAATACGAGAAGGCTGCCGAGACTATGGATCTGGCGCTCTCCAGAATGGAACAGGTCAGACAGGATGCTATGAGGCTGAAGGATAGAGCCCTCTTCTGGGTCTATCTCACGGAGTGGCTGGTTGTCACTGGCGTCTTTCTCCTAGCCGGGTTTGCCGTCTGGACGCTTATGATCCAGCGCAAGCTTTACAGAGAGGTGGAAGTCACAAGGGCTGGTGTCTTCTGACGCTTTTGGTTCGAAGAGAGGCCGGAACAGCCGAAGACTTACATCTATCTCCCCGCCCCTTCCTAAGCTACCACTCCTTTTCTTCCAGTTCCAGCGTGACGTCTGCTGATGCATTCTCCAGTTCCATCCGCGCCCCATGGGGGTTCCTGACTGCTATTTTGCCTGCGATATCAGATGCTTCGAAGGGCTGTTCACCATCTATTACCACGGCTGGACGGTCCTCCTCGTCCTCTACAACGCAGTTCTCAAACGAGACGCCTCCGATAGACGGCGCCAGCTCTCTATTCATGAGATGGATCCAGATCGGAGACCACCTGCCCCTATACTGGCGATTCTGCGCGGCGTTCCTAACGGTGCAGTCGGCAAAGATGACGCCCAGTCCCAGTGGGGACTTATCCTGTATCTTTACTCCGTAGCCCTCGGTGTCCTCGACCACACAGTTGCGGAACTCGACAGAGCCTCTAAGCCCTGGTCTAACCTTTGAGACCCTGATACCCGAGCCCCTCCGGCTTGTAACGTAGCAGTCCTCGAAGCGCAGGGAGACCTCGTTGGACGCCTCGGAGAGATTCGAGAGGAATATCTCGATGCCGTCTCCGTAGTTGTCTTGGAAGACGCAGTTCCTGAATACAACGTTGCTTACCCTCTCGGTTTCCTTGTCAGGCTCTATGTCGACGCCCGAGGACGGCGGCGTTCCCCAGGTGTTCTTGAAGACGCTGTTCTCGACGAGAAGTCCCTGCACACTGATCACGCTGATCCCCTGACGGTAGTTGTTGTCGCAAACAACGTCCCTGATGTAGATGTCTTTGCAAAACGATCTGGACTCGCCGCCGGCGATGTAGATTCCATCCCCTCCACTGTCCCTGAGGGTAACGCCGTAGATCCTTGCATTGGAGCATCCCTCGAGGCTAAGCACCGAGCGCCACTCGGCCTTCTCGTACTGGCCGAACCAGCGGTCCCACCCAAGGTCCTGTAGAACTTTCCCTACGATGTAGTCCTCCTTTTGCATTTGCAAGGTCGCTCCGTAACCCCTTATGACCAAATCATCTACATCTCTCGCTCTAAACAGGCAGTCGCCTCTGCCCCTGAACTCTCCACGCTTCGCAGTGACACGGACTCCTCTCTCAAAAACCAGTTCCAATCCCCGACGTATCCGGATAGGCCGGACAATCCAATCCCTGCCTAGGTTCGGAACGACAACCCTCTTGGCACCGGAGAGAATCGCTGATTGCAGGGCATCGGTTGAATCCTGTTCGTCAAATCCCCACCACGCAGCACTGGCGACAGCCTTCCTGCCAGAGACCACATCCTCGACTGCCTCCGGGCTGGTCTTTCGGAAGTCGGTTGCAGCTGACGTGTCTCTGTGATCCATAGACTGGAGAAGCAGGCGGCGTTGTTTAATAATAAAGCGCTTGCAAAACTAGACTCTTCCTAATCCTCGTCCCGCCTATTCTTGGCCGTTGAGACTTGGTTGGGATGGCCCAACCGGTGGGCGGCGACTGGCTCGGGTAGGACCACGGGTAACAACCACGACCAAAACGCAGGAGGCGCCAAGAGCGGTCCATAGCGTTCCCTCTTCTACCTCGATCCACTTGGACACTCCCTCGATGAAAGATATCTCGGCCTCTCGATATTGTCCTCTCTCGAAGAGATCCTTCGCGTTTACGAGC
>CAYWSC010000282.1:0-3120 GCA_964460695.1 Hadarchaeota archaeon (SeqCode) | reverse complement strand
ACAGGAGAAGGCCGTTTCCTCCATCCTCTCGTCGAGGCTCACGGTCATACACGGCCCCTTCGGGTCGGGGAAGACCACCGTCATAGCTGATGCAGCGATAAGGCTCGCCAAGTCGGGGAGGAGGGTGCTGATAACCAGCTACACCAACAACGCAGTTGACAACGCCTTGGGCATGATCGCCGTTCGAGCCAAGAGCCTCGGCATTCCAATCCGGCAGGTCAGAGTGGGAACGGCACGCGGATCAGGTCGACCTGAGGGCATCCGTCTGGTAGATACGGTTCGATTCTCAAGGGAAGATCTCGATGCTCTGCGCGAGGCGGACATCGTGGGATCCACCGTGATATCGTGTCTTAGCGAGGCCTTCCGCAGCGCGTTTATGGATCAGGAGGGGTATCTGACGATATCCGATATCCCCTTCGACGTCTGCATAGTTGACGAGGCCTCGCAGTGCCCTCTCCCATTTTCCCTCATACCCTGCCTAGTATCGAAGAGGTGGGTTCTCGTGGGGGACCACAAACAGCTCGAGCCACTTGTACTAGAGCCTAGGGCTAGGAATGCGCTGAGGAGCTGGATCGACCTAGCGGTGGAGGACCTAGAGGACTCTGGAAGGGTGGTGATGCTTGATGTCCAGTACAGGTGCCCCCACGAGGTCGGGTCCTACCTGTCGAGACAGTTCTACAACTCGAATCTGAAGAACGACGAGGGCGGCAACCACGATCACCCGCCCATCCAGGTCGATTTGTCGGAGACCTGCCGGCAGATAAACGCTGCCTTCTCCAAGGCGCGACTGGGGCTTCAGATACAGCCACATCAGCTAGAGGTGATGACGGATCCGAAAAACCACTTGATATTCGTGGACACAGCCGGGAGAAGTCCCGAGCAGGGCAGAAGGAGCAAGAGTAACAATGGAGAGGCGATCCTTTCCTCCCACCTTATGCGTATCTTCTCGAGCGTTACAGACTCCATCCTCTTCCTCTCCCCGTACCACCGGCAGAACGAGCTCGTTAGAGGAATGCTCGGAGATCTCCAAGGAGTTACCATGGGGACCGTGGACAGCTATCAGGGACGCCAGGCCGACGTTGTGATCCTCAGCTTGGTCAGGAGCAACAGAAACGGCATTCTTGGATTCTTGAGGAATGTTAGGAGGCTCAACGTGGCCATGTCGAGGTGCCTGAAGAAGTTGATCGTCATATCCGACTCCGTCACGATAAGGATGAACAGGTCTGACCTTCGTGCCCGGGATGCCCTGATGAACTACATCCGGTACTCAAAGGAGCTTGGCAGCTACGTATCGCTTGCTACGGAGAGGGATGTTGGAAGGATGTTGAAGAGGAGTAAGAGGCTCCTTCCTAGGAATCTTGGGGCCGCGCCTAGCGAGGCTGCCTCTACCCCCAGCCAGAGGGATCAGGGGGCTTGAGGCTGATCGTCACCCTTAGACAAAGATTTAAGGGGCGGGGGCTGGGGCTGCCGCGAGGTTAGGATCATGTCGCGCTACTTGTCACCCCTGGTTTCGGGACCGGAGGCGCTTAGGCCCGATCCGATACGGAGCTTCGTTAGGAAGGCAAATGAGCTTGAGAAGAGGACTGGGAGGAGGATCATACGGCTAAACATTGGACAGCCGGATCTTCCGCCAGCCGAGATACTGAGAGCCTATGAGGAGGGTCTCAGAGATCCGAAATACGTTAGCTCGAGCAGCTATCCTCCCTGCGAGGGGATAGACCCCCTAAGGGAGGCCATCTCTGTGACTGAGGAGAGGTGCTTCGGAGTCGAGGCAGAGCCATCGAGGTTTTACGTCACCCTTGGCGGCTGCGGCGCCCTAAAGTTCGTTTTCAAAGTGCTTGGAGCCGGACGGGGGCAGGTCAAGGAGCTGATAGCGGTGGCTCCAGGATGGGGTGTGATCTCGAACTTTGCTTGGGAGTACGGCATAAAGGTCAGGTTCTCCCCTCTGATTAGCCCCAACGGCGAGTTCCTCTCAGACCGGGCCCTGGAAATGGTCAACGGGGACACGGTCGGCATATATGTCAACTCTCCCAACAACCCAACTGGGGGGCTGATGAAGGAGGAGGCTGTGAGAGACGTTCTCTCCTTCGCCCGGGACAACGACATCTGGGTCATATCGGACGAGGCATACCAGAATCTCGTCTTCTCTCCCAACGAGAGGCACATATCCTTTGCTTCCTTCAAGGATTACTCGGACAGGGTGTTCAAGTGCATCTCGTTCTCGAAGGTGCTAAAGCCCAACTCTAGGCTCGGTGCT
Source organism: Hadarchaeota archaeon (SeqCode) (assembly GCA_964460695.1). GTDB lineage: Archaea > CAYQAE01 > CAYQAE01 > CAYVLA01 > CAYVLA01 > CAYWSC01. The sequence goes on along the minus strand of CAYWSC010000282.1, from coordinate 863 downwards.
CTTCTGCTACCGGAAGGGCTTGGAAAAGACGTCATGGATGCCTTCTTCGTTGCCCTGCGAAACGAGGGGGCAGGAGTCTCGGCTGAGGTTCAGTCTGCCGCCCTTCGCGTCCTCGAGGCGGATCCAGAGCTTCTCTACATGAACCGCGTCAACAAGGGTTACAGAGAGAAGGTCTCCGTCGCCAAGGACCTGTTGGAGGAGGCAGGGTGTCGATTCTCGTCGTACAACGAGCCCAAGGCCGGGTTCTATGTCTTCCCAGAGGTTCCGGTGAGAGACTCGCTTGCCCTAACTGAGAGACTGCTGGAGGGCGGCGTGAGCGTCGTTCCGGGAGTCAGTTTCCACCTTGACTCCCACATAAGGATAGCCGTGGGAAACAACATGTCTCTGGAGCAAGTCAGAGAGGGATTGGAGCGCATCACGAGGACCCTCTCACAAGGTCTCTGACGAGCGTCCTGAGCGTCGATCCCTGTGCATCGGTTCGAACACCCGTTCCAGTGATATGTGTCGCCGAAGCCCTGAAGCCCATCTCCCTCAGCCTCTCGATGACCTCGGAGGTGCGCGGGGCAGGCAGGCCGAGCTTCCTGGAGATCTGGTGTAGATCAAAGTAGGAGAAAGTCTCCTCCTCCTCACGTATCACACGGATAATCCTGAGACTCTCTTGCTCCGTATCGGGACGCTCCGCGATCCAGGAGGCCACCGACTCGACGAACTGTTGATCCTTCATATCTCCAATCCACAGCGGTCCGATGAGGGACATTGGTTCTCCGCAACACACAGGTCGCTCCGGCGGGAAGGGGATAGTCGTCCTGGAGAGACATCTACGGCAGTGTGCTGCCCATTCGACATTCTCCAGTGCCGCCTGC
>CAYWSC010000281.1:0-3121 GCA_964460695.1 Hadarchaeota archaeon (SeqCode) | reverse complement strand
ACAGGGCTAAACAACTGCCACCCCTGTCGATCTGTTCTTCCCGCCTTCTCCGTCTCGTCGGCGATCGGCATTACCGCCTTGATGTAGGGCGCGATTGGCTCGTCGCTTGTTGGCTGGCGATTGAGGGGAGCGTTCTTGAGAAGGTAGTTTATGTTGTACTTGAGGTTTACGACGGGTACAAGGGCGACTACTCCTCTCACGGGGAAAAGCTTGGACGCGGTCATGAGGGCTTGGTATCCTCCGGCGCTTCCGCCGACGAGGAAGATGCGGCTCTGATCCACAAAGGGGAATCTCTTTGGCAGCTCGGCCATCGATATTGAGTGGTTGAGGCTATCACCGATGATGTTGAGCATCTGATAACTCCGGTTCCCGGAGGGCGTCATGACCGCCCACCCGGCCGAGAGGAACTTTGCCGCGGTGGATTCATCCATCTCGTAGTGAATGCTCACCACGATGGGGATGGGCGCGTCCCTCTTTTCAGAGGGGAGAAAAAGCCTGCCTCTGCCGCTGAGGGTCTGTCCCCTGGTTCCCAGGAATGGAAACTCGAAGTCGTAGACGGTGGCATCGACCTCTCCCTCCGTGAGGTGGCTGCTCGACTCAAGCCTTCTGCTAGCGACATCCGTCACGAAGATCGGTCTGGAGATTGTCCACTGCGCGTTCTGAGCTTTTGCCGACTCGAGCCATGTCTCTGGGTCTTCGAAGGGAAGCATATCTCGGTCTTCCCGGCGTGGATGCCGCCAGCAGTTTTAGAATGTATCTAGGTTGAACCTCCAGGTGTTCAGGGACGCAGGCTCGACAGGAGATGATCGCTCAATTTTTTAAGGAGGCGATATTTTCCCCGACCCCGGTCTTGCTGATGGCTGCCTGCGAGAACGAGCGGTTTGTCTTTCGCGGAAGACGGAGGAAAGCCTTCCAGTTCCCCCTAGGGGCTATCGGGACGGGTCACTTCTGCCTATCCGGCACCGGGGGCTTCACACAGTGGCAGATACACAACCGTGTGAACCACAGGGCGTACCTCCCGGGAACATTTCTGGCGTTTAGGACGACCAGCCGAGATGAGGTCCAGGCGAAGCTGCTTCAGGCCCCAGTTCCCAGGGATAGTTGTGAGAGAAGGGCTCCGCTCGTCGACGATCACCTAGTTCCCGATGCTGCCTCAAGGCTAATGGAGGCTCTGCCGTGCATCGAGGATATCTGGTTCGAGGCACGGTATCCCATCGTCACGGCCCACTATGTCGAGCCGGAGATCCCCCTCGAAGTCAAGATGCGAGCATTTTCGCCTTTCGTTCCGCTGAATGCGAAGGACTCCGGCCTTCCTGTAGTGCTTCTCATCCTAGAGGCCGAGAACCATGGTAGCTCCGAAGTCGAGGCGTCATTTCTTGCATCTCTCCAAAACGCGGTTGGCTGGGACGGAGTCGGAGAGATAGACGGCGTTGATTGGGAAGGTTATGGGGGGAACAGAAACAGGATCATTCGTACCGACGGATTGACAGCGCTCCTGATGGATCGCCTCGGAGGAGAACCTTCCTCTCGGGGCGACGGCGAGATGGTCCTAGCGGCTCTCTCAGGCGAGGCTACTGCAAAGCCTCAATGGGCTGGGGTAGACGACTTGTGGCGCGACTTCGAAGATGACGGATCCCTAACGCCGTCAGAGCCTAGGCCGAGCCCCGTCGGATCAACGTGGAACGGGGCGCTTTCGTTGAACAGGACCTTGAGGCCGGGCGATTTCTGGAGGTGTACATTTCTAGTCACCTGGTTCTTTCCAAACAGGTACGTCGACTGGGATCAGTCAGGATTAGGAGTTGCGCGCGACTCGAACCCAGTGAAAATCGGAAACATGTACGCGAACTGGTTTGGAAGCGCCCTTGACGTGGCAAGATACGCCTCGAGGAACTACGATAGACTCGTATCCGAGACGGAGAGCTTCGTCGAGTGCTTCTATTCGTCGAGCCTACCTGAGGCTGTTCTCGATGCGGCGTCAGCCAACATCTCCACGATCCGCACGCCGACATGTTTCTGGGCTCAGGACGCGAATTTCTACGGATTTGAAGGGTGTTGTGGGGAAAGCACCACGCACTGCAAGCTGTCTGGATGCTGCCCGCTGAACTGTACACATGTGTGGAACTACGAACAGACACTGGCAAGGCTATATCCAGAGCTAGAGCAGACGATGAGAGTTGTAGAGCTGGAGCATCAAATGGGAGAGGACGGAAGGATACCGCACCGCACGGTTCTCCCGCTGGACATGCCGAGGTGGTTCGACGAGAATCCAAGGTCCCATGTCTACGCTGCCGACGGGCAGTGTGGAGCAATCCTCAAGCTCTACAGGGAGGTTAGAAATGGAGCTGGAGAGGAGTTCCTCAGGCGAATGTGGAGACGCGTCAAGGCAGCGATGAAGTATGCCATCAGGACGTGGGATCCCGATCAAGACGGAGTGTTCGACGGGCCCCAGTGGAATACGTACGACTGCTACCTGTACGGACACAGCACGATAACGACGGGGCTGTACCTCGCTGCCCTCCGTGCGGCGGAGAGAATGGCCATCCTCGTCGGCGACTCTTCTTTCGCCCGGGTATGCCGAAACCTCTACACAAAGGGAAGATCGAATGTCGATCAAATTCTCTGGAATGGCGAGTACTACGAGCAGGCATACGACGAGGCAGCTACAGGCGAGATGCAGTACGGGTCCGGCTGTCACTCCGACCAACTGATCGGTCAGTGGTGGGCCAACCTTCTGGACCTGGGCTATATCCTCCCAAGGACGCACATCAGGAAGGCTGTGAGGTCGATCTACAGGTACAACTTTCGAAGGGAGCTGAAGGAACACGTACAACAACCTAGAAAGTTCCTGAGAGAAGACGAATCCGGACTGCTTGTGTGCACGTGGCCTCGTGGCGGGAGGCCTCCTCGCCCGACGCTGTACAGCGACGAGGTGTGGACGGGAATCGAATACGAGGTGGCAGCGCTGCTCTTCCAAGAGGGCATGGTCTCTGAGGGTCTATTCATAGTGGAGAACACGAGGAAGCGGCACGACGGGGAGCTGAGAAGCCCGTGGAACGAGGTCGAGTGCGGAGATCACTACGTGCGCCCTATGAGCAGTTGGACTATGATAGAGGCGCTGGCA
>CAYWSC010000280.1:0-3126 GCA_964460695.1 Hadarchaeota archaeon (SeqCode) | reverse complement strand
CTCCCACGGCCAATCAGATACTTCTCGGCGTCGGCGGGGTGAAGAAGAGCTGGGGGAGGGATTTGAACCCCCGTATAGCGGATCTGCAGTCCGCCGCCTCGCCCCTAGGCTACCCCAGCTTGTGTAGACGGTCGGCCGACTTTTTCTAAAGTGTTTCCTCGCGCTTCCCGATCACACCGGCTGCTGTAGACGCGTAACTTGAGAGGGGAGCTAGCTTACTGATGCGCCCCTGTCAGCGGGTCCAGCCGTCTTTGCGTAGCGTTCGAGGTATCCTCTAAGCCTCCTCTCCCTCACCGATCTTATCTTCTCCTCTGCCTCCGTCATCCTTTCGGCGATCTCCCGTTCGCTGAGCTTCAGATCGAGCCGTCGGGCCGGGATATCTATGGATACCGGGTCGCCCTCCCTTACGGCTGCGATGGGCCCGCCGTCGGCCGCCTCGGGACAGACGTGGCCTATACAAAGTCCCCTCGTTCCCCCGGAGAATCTGCCGTCGGTTATCAGACCCACCTTCTCGATCATGCCCATCCCGACGAGAGCGGAGGTGGGGGAGAGCATCTCGGGCATTCCGGGTGCTCCCTTCACTCCGACGAAGCGGATTATTACGATGTCGCCCTCCTCTATGGAGCCGGAGAGGATTGCCTCCATCGCGTCTTTCTCCGAGTCGAAGACGCGGGCCGGACCCGTGTGGGTCATGAGCCGCTCGGGGACAGCCGGAAGCTTGACCACCGACCCCTTTGGGGCGAGGTTTCCCCTTAGAATTCCGATCCCACCCTCGGGGTGGTAGGCCCTGTCCAGGGGTCTTATCACCTCGTCGTCGAGAACCTTCGAATCCTTGGCTATGGTCAGTATGCTCCTGCCAGAGACCGTGGGCGAGTCCCTGAGCTTGTCCTTTAGCCTGTTCAGGATGGCTGGTACTCCCCCTGCGGCGTCTAGGTCCTCCATGAAGTATGGGCCGAAGGGCCTGATCGAGCAGATGTTGGGCGTTTCCCTAGAGATCTCGTCAAACCGGTCTATCTGTATGTCGATGCCTAGCTCTCTCGCGATGGCGGGGAGGTGCAGCACGGTGTTGGACGAGCCTCCAATGGCCATGTCCATCCTTATCGCGTTTTCAAAGGCGGCTTCGGTCATTATCTTCGAGGGTCTGATGTCCTGCGCAACCAGCTGGACGATTCTACGTCCGCTCTCATACGCGATGTCTCTTCTCCTCGGATCATCCGCCAGCACGCTCGCGGATCCCTGGAGGCACATTCCAAGGGCCTCCGTCACGTATGCCATCGAGTTTGCCGTGAACAACCCGGCGCAGGAGCCGGCCCCTGGACATCCGCGCCGCGATATCTCCTCTGCCTCTTCCTCCGTGATCACGCCGGCTCCGACCTTTCCCACTGCCTCGAAGCATGATATCACGTCGAGCCTCTCATCGCCCAGCCTGCCAGCCCTCATCGGTCCGCCGGTAACGATGATAGCTGGGATGTCGAGCCTCCCAGCAGCTATCAGCATCCCTGGGGTTATCTTGTCGCAGTTGGTGAGTCCAACCCAGCCGTCGTAGGAGTGGGAGAGAACAACAGCCTCGATAGAGTCTGCGATCAGCTCTCTGGAGGGCAGGGAGTAGCGCATCTCGACGTTCATCGCTATCCCGTCGCAGATGGACGGAACTCCGAAGGCAAGGGGAACTCCTCCCTCGTCCCGGATCCCCTCGGCGATCCTCTCATACAGCTCCATCATGTGGACGTGCCCAGGTATTGCCTGGTTCCAGGAGTTGGCGATCCCTATGAGGGGCTTTTCCAAGTCCTCGTCGCTTAAGCCGCAGGCCCTAAGTAGGGCCCTGTGCGGCAACCTCTCAACACCCTTCTTCATGGCGTCGCTTCTCAATCGGGTCATCCTCCGCTTGTTGTTTGAACGAAGTATGGGACGGTAGACGCGATCCCACGTCGCAGCGTCCACCTTGGACTATAGCCAAGTTCACGCCTTGCAAGGGATAGATCGGCCCAGCTTTCATCTATGTCGCCCTTTCTCCTCTCAAGGAAGACGGGCTCCAGCTCCACTCCCATCTCGCTTCTGATGACATCGAGGAGGTCCGTTATGGTCGTTGGGGATCCCCCGCCCACGTTGTAGCAACGGCCACCTTGTTCTTTGCAGGTAGCCGCCAGGAGGTTGGCCCTAACGACGTCCTCCACGAAGACGAAGTCGCGGACCTGGGATCCGTCTCCATAGATCCGCGGCCTCTTGCCCGAGGCAAGGCTCGAGATGAAGGACGGTATCACGGCCGAGTAGCCAGCCCTCGCCTGTTGTCTAGGTCCATAGACGTTGAAGTACCTTAGGCAGACGGTTCGAATTCCATAGAGGTCGTGGTACGCTTGGCACAGCGCCTCGGCGGCAACCTTGCTTGCTGCATATGGGGAGAGGGGATGCGGGGGGTCGGTCTCTTTGAGCGGTGGCTTAGAGTCGCCGTATACTGCGCACGACGATGCCAGTACGAAGGATTCGACGTCGCATCTCCTGCAGGCCTCAAGGCAGCTAGCTGTCCCTTCTACGTTTATCCTCATGCATCTCCGAGCGTCGGAGACGGACTCCTGCACGCTTGCCATCGCTGCTTCGTGAAAGACCACGCCGACCCCAGATGTCTCCCTGGAGAGGTCCCTCTCATCCAGGATGTTGAGGCGAACCAGTTTGCAGTTGTCTCTTGCCTCCATCCATCGTAGATTCGTCTCGCTACCCGTGCTGAAATCGTCAACTAGGACAACTCGGTTGCCAGGATCTGAGGAAACAGATTCGGCTATGTGGCTCCCGATGAAGCCTGCGGCTCCGGTTACCAGAATGACGCTTCCAGTGAGCATTGGACTGGGTCGGTCCATCCGGACCAGACTGCGGCCTCGGTCGGTATCTTTATCAATCTTTTTCGACCCCTGCCTTCTCGCCTCGATGGCACAACCTGCGGGTCAGTCTACCACCGTAGCGGTCGCCCTTCCGCGGAGCATTGACTGTAGGCGCGAAGCTGCATCTAGAGACCTGTGTCCTATGATCTTTACCCTTATCCTCCCCTTCGATGGATACGACCTGACCTCGACGCCGCATGTCTCCATGAGTTCGTTGAGAAAAGGAGCGAGCAACGATTCCCCTATCCCCTCG
>CAYWSC010000279.1:0-3127 GCA_964460695.1 Hadarchaeota archaeon (SeqCode) | reverse complement strand
CCTCGACGACACTCTGCGAATCGATTCTCAAGCGATGCACCCTGTAACTCGACCGACGGTCTTTGTCGATTCTTAAATCTTGTCCAGTCTCCGAGGCTCTCTATGCGAGGCTCTGACTCGAGCTGTCCTCTGTCTGTGCTAGAAGCACTCCGCCGAGAATCAAAATCGAAACGGTGCCTTGGAAGAGGTTGAGAGCCTCGTTCAGGAACAGCCAGCTGAAGACCAGTCCGAATACGGGAACCAAGAATATGAAGTACGATACCTTCGAGGCCTCCATCCTCCCCAGGGCCGCCACATAGCAGAGATACGCGACCAGGGTAGAAATCAGGGAGAGGGCCATGACAAGCTTGGCCTCCGGCACGCCCATGTTTGGCAAGCCCAAGCTACGATCTAGAATCAAGGCCGCGGCAAGAAGCTGGATCGTCCCCGCTGAGAACGTCCCAGCCAGCAGCGAAACAGGATTCACCAGATTGAGAAGAGACCTCCTCATCATCACCGTGTAGACGGAATAGGACAAGGCGCTCAGTGTGACCAGAACCACCCCGATCACTGAACCCACATGAGCTCCATTCGATCCCGAGCCGAGGGAGAGCAGGCCGGTTCCGCTGATCGCCAGCACGGCTCCCACCGCCTTCCTCAGCCCGAAGCGCTCGCTCAGAACAGCCGCGGCCAAAAGCGACGTGTAGACAGGCCCCGCCCCCTGGATCACCGACGAGATCCCGGCGTTCAGATAGACCATCCCGTAGTTCTGGAGAAGGTTGGGCAGAAAGGTCCCGACAAACCCTATCAGGAGAAATGTCTTCCAGAGGGCGAGGGAGAAGGCCTGTCTCCTGATCTTTCTGTTTGGGAGGACCACGGCTAGCAGGACGGCGCTAGCTAGTGAGTACCTGAGAGCGGCGAGGGTCACGGGCGAGATCGTTCTCACACCCGTCTTTATCCAGACAAACGATGCGCCCCAGCACGCTGCGGCAAGCGTCATCAGCAGGCCAGAGAGCAGAGTTCGCGACAGTCGAGCCAACGGCCCATACAGAAACCGCCCCGATAAATTTCTTTGTCTCCTCTTTTTGCCTGGGGTAGAGGTAGGTAGCTACCTACGCATCCTAGCCGTGAAACCTTTATTAGAGGACCTAGGCGCCGTGAAGCGCTAGAGGGATGTTGATTGAAGCTTGCTTCCCAGGAGAATCTAATACCTGGAAACACCCTTCCCGAGAAGCTCTCCAAGATGGAGGCGTACGGCTTCGAGGGCATAGAGTTCTGGGGAGGGGGTCTTCGGGACAGGGTTGAGGAGATAAAGGAGGCCCTCGCGTCCAGCACCGTGAAGCCATCGACGATATGTGCTGGCTACGAGGGATGCCTACTCGACACGGATCCCGCCGAGCGCAGAAGGGCGATGGAGGACATTAGGGAGCTTCTGAGGGTTGGAGGCGATCTTGGGGTGGTCGGACTGATCACCGTTCCGATATTTGGCAAGGCAAGGATCCCCAACCTCCTTCCATACGCCTCGGAAGTGGAGCTCGAGAAGAAGGTCCTCGTCCTTGAGCTAAAGGACCTCGGATCCTACGCTGAGGACGTGGGATGCGAGATACTCTTGGAGCCCCTCAACAGGTACGAGACCCACTTTCTGCGAACCCTGAACGATGCCCTCGAGATCCAGAGGGAGGTTGGGCTCGAAAGCGTCAAGATAATGGCAGACTTCTTCCACATGAGCATCGAGGAGGAGGACATACCGAGGAGCATCAAGGATGCTGGGGAAGCTGTCCACCACATCCATCTCGCCGACAGCACCCGCCTCCTACCTGGACACGGACACACCGACTTCAAGTCGGGCTTCGCAGCGCTCAAAGAGATAGGCTACAAGAACTACATGGCCCTGGAGTGCGGCGTCCCAGGAGACCCCGAGATACAGATACCCAAGTCGGTCCAGTACCTCAAATCCTGTATGGAGTGATAGATGTGACGGTTAGAGTGGGATTCGTCGGTGTGGGTGGAATAGCCCAGGGGCATCTCCGCAACATAAGTTCGAATCCAGATTCGGATCTGATAGCGGTATGCGACGTAGCCGAGGACAGGGCCAGAAGAGCAGCCGGCGCCTACGGAGCAAGCTCCTACACATCCTTCTCCGAGATGATCGAGAAGGAGGACCTAGACGCACTGTACATCTGTGTCCCGCCATATGCCCACGGCGAGATTGAAACCCTGGCGGCTGAGAACTCAGTTGCCATCTTCGTGGAGAAGCCGCTTTCAGCCGATCCGCAGACGCCGGAGTCCATTTCGAAAGCGATCAACAAGGCCGGGATAATAACGAGCGTTGGGTACAACTGGCGGTACAGCGACATGACCGACCTGGCGCTTCAACAGCTGAAGGATAGGCCAATTGGCCTCGTCGTCGGCTACTGGATGGGCGGCCTGCCCGGGGTTCCGTGGTGGCGGAAGAAATCCATGTCGGGAGGACAGATCGTCGAGCAGACAACGCACATCTTCGACATGGCCCGACACCTCGCCGGCGAGGTAGACGTGGTCTACTCGGCCGCGGGCCTGCAGGTAATGGGGGATGTGGAGGGCCTCGATGTGGAGGACGCCTCAGCCGTCTCCCTCAAGTTTGCAAACGGCGCGCCCGGCGTCATCATATCGACCTGCATGCTGAGCCAGGGATACAGGGTGATGATCTCAGTTTTCTCGAAAGACCTGGCCCTCGAGCACACGCAGGACAGGCTGAGGATAAGCGTGCCCGGCGAGACTAGGGAAATCAAGTCGAAGGTCAATCCCTATGAACTCGAGGACGCCATATTCGTGGAGGCCGTTTCGAAGGGAGACGACTCGAAGATCAGATGTCCCTACGACGAGGCACTCAAGACGCACAGATTGACCATGGCGGCCAACAGGTCTATCGAGACAGGCCAGCCGGTCCGCCCGTAGACCGGCTCGAGACAGACACGGGGGCCCGTGGGGGGCCTGAAGGCTAGTACAGCTCGTCGAAGAGCCCGGTAAATCCGTTAAGGTACTCCTTACGGTATCCTCCTTCAAAGGCATAGGTTATCTCGTAGTAGGGCAGATAGACAAGGCGCACGTGCTCTATCCTGTAGCTGGGATACAGGTTCGAGACTAGGCTTTCGACCCAGTCCTCTGG
>CAYWSC010000278.1:0-3145 GCA_964460695.1 Hadarchaeota archaeon (SeqCode) | reverse complement strand
AAGCCTCGTACTGACTCATCCCAATCAAATCCCGCGGTAGCACACGGTGCCAATCCGAGCTAACAGAACCTCAGGGATGAGCCACGTGAATGGCTCCGAGATGAAAAGAAGGATCTCCCTCCGTACAAAGGCAAAGTTCTACTTCGAACTCTTCGTGACCAATCTTTCAAATGGAATGAAGGAATACTTCTCGGTGAGAACCAGGGCCGCAATGCGGATCTTGGGGATGCTCATGGACATCGGTGTCTGGGTCATTTTCGCCCAACTTGTAGGTTCGCAGATACAACCCAGGTTGATGGACTATGGAACTGATGACATGGTGGCCTTCGTCCTTTCGGGTTTGATCATAAGACAGCTTGTGGAGTTAGCCCAACCTATTAACCCCTTCTTCCTGAGAGGCGATTACAAGACCTACCACAACACTCCGCTGAATCTGGCCGTTGTCGCGATCATCAGGAACATTGACGAACGCTACGTGTGGAGGCTCATCGAACTTGGGTCCTTACTCGCTATCGCTCGTCTGGTCTTCGATGTTCATATAGGGTTCCTATCGGCCGCCTTCTGGATAGTGATTCTCCTCGGCTCACTGTTCCGGGCCGGCCTGACCCTCTTCACTTCCGGCTGGGTCATAGTGACAAAGGGAGAGCAAGATCCCATAAGCTGGTTTTACACATCGACTGGCAGGCTCCTGACGGGAGAGCTTTTCCCGATCACTGTCTTACCCATTCCTCTCCAGTGGATAGCAAAGATCCATCCCACAACATACGTCCAGCTCCTAGCAAGGAGAACAGCTCTATCGGGCGAGAACCTTGACTCCATTTTTCGAGACGCCCTGGTTCTCACACTGCTATCGTCTACCTTCTTCATGCTTGGCTATGCAACACTCTCGCTCGCTATTCGACGGGCAAAGAGAGAAGGCACAATGAAGTGGTGAGCCAACAACAAGTCAACTGGCCGTGAAAAAAGGCTAGTTGAAGCGGAACCGAACTCGGGGTCCATAGGAGCAGAGAGAAAAGCTGTCTGTGAGCAGCCTAGTTATTCCGAGGAAAAGATTGGTGAAAGCAAATCCACGGTCAAAGACTGCAAGCAATCAGGTTCACAGAGCCGCTCTCCGGCTCGCCATTGCGAAAACCCTTCACGTCTTCGCCGCTGTAGACGAACATCGCCTGATCCTTCGCCATGTATGCCTCCCTCAACCTCGTTCCGGGAGGCAGCTATGTGCGCAAGGGTACTCCGCGGGACTCATGCGCCAACTTGCCAACTGAAGTCGCCCTGCACGGGAAAACGAGCTTGTGACCGCAGGGGCGCCCGGCGTGGTCAGATCTTTTCTGAAAGCGGACTGAGATGTGGAATATGGATCGAAGCATTCGCAGAAGAGGTAGAGTTTCTTTTCGTAAGTTTCTGAAAAATTCAGGCTAGAAACACTAAATAGCCCCCCAGAACGTCTCCAAGTTAAACCGAAGCTGGGGAGATGGTTTGCATGGAGGTTGGCTCTGGTCTGAGGAGGTTTTGGTCTGTCGGCGTAATACTGGGCATATGTATTGCCGTTGCCGTGATCGGAGGAAACCAGAGGGAAGTCACTGAGTACCGTGTCGTAACGGGCTGGACTCGCGGACCCTTCATCTCAGACATAATAGGTGACTCCAGTCAGCTGGGGCCGGCGGTAACCGATCTAGCCGCTCTCATCGGGTCAGACGGAGAAATGTACGTAGCCTGGATAGAATTACGTGAGTACGGAGCTCAGATACTGTTCGCCGAACGAGGCAAGGAAGACCAGACCTGGAAGAAGCCCCAAATCATACCTATCCCAGAGAAGACAACAACAACGCACAACGAATACCTAAGCCTCTTCAAAGACAGCACGGGAAGGCTTTGGCTTGCGTGCAGCCTCACGATTAGAGGTTCGGTCCCCTCGCAGATTTGGGTCTCGACGCGTACACGAGGAGAAGACGAGTGGTCGGTTCTAAGGCAGGTCACGCGAACTGAGGACTGGTACAGCGGAGAAGCTCTGTACGATTGCTACCGACCTTCGTTTGCCGAGAGGAATGGGACTGTATGGCTTTTCTTCATCTCCAACAAGGACTACCAGAGGGGCTGGATCTGGCGAATCGCAACCGCCGACGGTGGTAAGACGTGGACAAGACCCCAACTCCTACCAAATTCTCCGTTCTACGAGGATCTCACACAGACGTCCGATGGAAGTCTTTGGGCGGTGAGAACGGATCTCAGTTGTGGATACGAAAAGATCCTAGCTATGCAGTCCGGCGACCTGGGCGAGACCTGGTTCGACCGAGGAGTAGTCGGCACGGGTGGTCATCCAAAAATAAGCCAGGTGAGTAACTCTTTGTGGGTTGTATGGCAGAGTGAAAAGTACACGCCCACTGTCCTCGAGAAGCAGCCTCATGGAGCCGGAGGGAAACCCTACGTGTGGGAGCATGGAACAACGGATCTATGGTTCTCCCGGCTGAACCTAAGCGATACGACGTACTCCTGGAGTGCGGAGGCCAAGCTTCTTGAAGAGGATGGCGCCCAGTGGTTTGGAGTAGTTGTGGCTCCATCCCAGGGTAAGGTTGAACTGGTCTACCTAACATCTGAAGGGCTAGGGGGCCAGAATTCCGACCTTCCATGCTACTGGCGAATCAGAGTCGCAAGAAACACGTACCCATCCGAACCCCTGCCTGTTTCAACGTACAGAGAAAAACGGATAGTGGTGGGGTAATCCCGTTCGAGCCAGGACGGCGGATAGCCAGCCTAGACAAGTATTTGTATGAGGGTTACGTGGATCTGGCCGGGAGCAATTAGCGGAGAAGGGTGACCTTCAACCACGCAGAGGAAGGTGAGACGACAGATGGGACCATCCCTGTTAGGAGGCGAGGACGTCTTCTCCGTGCCTGAGGACAGGCCGACTATCGCAAGACTCCTCCTATCCTTGAATCCAGACATCGTGAGGGTCTTCTCAAGCAAGGACAGGCGCCCCATTCTTGACCTGCTCGAGAGAAGCTATCCGAAGTACCTCTGCCCCAGCGAGATAGCGAAGAAGATCAGAAGCGATAACAAGACCGTCAGCAATTCCCTCAAGTACATCGTGCGCTCCTCAGGGCTCATAGAGAACAGATGGCACCTCTACAGGCTCCAGGGCGAGCTG
>CAYWSC010000277.1:0-3146 GCA_964460695.1 Hadarchaeota archaeon (SeqCode) | reverse complement strand
CAAGACATCAAGCTTCAGACTTGCCTCTTCCTCAGAGCCATCAGGGAATTCTCGTCCTACACTGCTGGAAACAAGTTCGTACACATCTCTGGAAAGGGGTGGCTGTCGTATCCAGAAGCCCTGAGGGAGAAGGCCCGAGAGGCAGCCTATCGCCTAGGATGGAGAGGAGGCCCAGCCATAGCCGACTTGCCCATCATTGTCACCGTCTCGTCGGAGGCGGAGAGGCTGGTTGCGTCCACCTGGTTCTCAGATACCTATTCTCTCGTCACAAACCCGCAACACCCGTGTATGCACGCCGACCCCTCGATAGATCGTGTAGAGGTCGGGGAGAAAGCATCCATCAAGGGAGAGATCTGGTTTTTCGACGGTGGACTCGAGGACTTTACCGAGGCATCCGAAAGCTGGCTCAGCCAAGCCCCTCGGACCGCTGAATAGGAATCACCCAGTGGTTTGCTAGTGGTTTGCTAGTGGCCGCCCCTGTAGGCCGTCGTTCCCACCTCACGGTAGAGCGACCGCTTCACCAGCAGCGTGTAGGTGACGAAGAGGGCAATGAAAAGCGTGCCCGTCACTGCGAACCACTCGGTAAGGTATACCCAGAGAAGTGCCCTGTCCTTGAGCATCATCGCCTCATCCGAGGCGACCTTCATCTCCTTTAGAACCCCTTCCATGGTCCGAAAGGCAGATTCAAAGTCTTGTTTCCTGTACTGGTCGAAGGACTTCTCCTTCAAAGAGTCAAACCTGTCCACGGCCTCTTCGATCTTACGGGTGCTGGCGCCGAACCGGTCCACGAAGTCCAGAAGCGAGAACAGCAGCAGCTTCTCCTGATTGTAGCGCCAGTACATCTGTCTGACTCTGTGGACAGAGCTGACATCCTCCGGGAGCGGCCTACCCGTTGAGAATAGGAGGATGTTGAAAAAGACGTCCATCGCGTAGGCGTTCTCGCATCGGCCGTACATCGGAGACCACCACGTCGAGTCGAGGTCATCTGCAACCACCCAGAATATACCGCCCTTGTCCCCAACCCTCCACGACACCAACCAGTCGCCCGATGCTGTTGAAGGGAGCGTTGGAGATCTGAGCTTGGCCCAAACCGTGGCGCCTGGCCTCGTTGTAAGGTAGGTGAAGGCGAACCTCCCCTTGAAGCTCTCTATTCCTAGGGGTATGAACATGGAGAGCAGCGGCGGGTCCTTCCTTATCACCCTGATGCTGAACGCCGAGCCATCCTGCTTCATCTTGTCGTTAAGTTCGATTGGCAGAATCTCGTTCAGAGCAGAACTCTTCCATCCCGGATAGTCTCTGGCCGAAGGGGAGGAGAGGTCGCCGCCAGTCGTCAGGAAGCTTCCTAGGCCGACGGTTATCGCATATCTGATGTCGGATATCTGCCGTGGAGTGAAGGGATCTATGTACCCGTCCGGAAAGACGAAGAAATCGAAGTTCTCGACGAGCTGTTTTCTCGTCTTGGGGAAGTATATCCTTATGTACCGGCGCCAGGCCTCGTCGGTGCCGTACTTTCCAGACGCGAATACGCTCGAAGTCACGTCTACATCGGTTGGGACCAAGACGTAGTCGACGAGGGGATCCGCATCGAACCAGTCGGGGATCGGTGACTGGCCTGGCAGAACCTGACCGATCGCAAGGACGTTGAGCCTATCGGCACCAGCAACGCAAAGAGGAAGGAGAAGGACGATGAGTATCGGGACAAGCCTGAGCACCTATCTCCCCGCCCTTTGGGGTCGATGCATGTGGACTTATCTTTGTTTCTGGCGCTGCCGAAACAGCCGTCCCTCATTACCCGGGCATGAGAAACGATCGTTGCCAACCGTTTGCTCGGGCTGGCACCTCTCCGAGAAAGAGCAGGAGGCTCTGGACGCACATATTCATCGCGATACACACCTGGCTAGGAAGTTGGCCGAGGCGGAAGCAAACAGCAGCGAGCCGAGGGATTCGACAGTGGTAGTTATTTGTTATCCTAACCCCTCCTCCCCACCGATTGATTGGCGGTGACCAACACGAGGCTGTCAGTACTGCTCGGGAGTGACGCAACGGAGATCGAACCCTTTGCCTCCAGAGAGCTCTGCAGGTACCTTGAAGCATTGTACGGAGAAAGATGCGCGGTTTCGGAAGAGCCCTTGCCTCAGGCCGACTACGTCTTCCATAGGTCGATGGAGACCAATCCCGCTGGGCACGAGGTCCTCCATGGGCTAACCGATCAAGGAGTCCTGCTCAAGAACACCACCTTCCGAGGCACACCAGGCCTCGTGGTTGGGGCGGGAAGCCCTATAGCCGTGCTCTGGACTGTATACGCCCTTGTAGAAAAGCTGGGGGTCAGGTTTCTCCTCCACGGCGACCTGATGCCCGAGAGACCCCCTCCCCTCCCATTACGCCTCCACATCAGAAGCGAGCCGGTTTTCCCAATCAGGTGGTGGCGCACGATAAACGACTTTGCCTGTGGACCCGAGTCCTGGGGGATCGAGGACCATAGGAAGCTCATCGACCAGCTTGCGAAGTTCAAGTTCAACAGGATACTTCTCTACCTCTGGCCCTAGCAGCCCTTCCTCGACCTTGAACATCGCGGGATAAGGAGGAAGTCGGCAACCCTGTGGTTTGGGTACCGTTATCCCATGACCGACGATATGCCTGGGAGAACGCTCTTCGAAGAGGAGGAGTTCTTCAATCCCGACATTCCGAGGGGTGCAGGCTACCGCGAGATGACAGAGGCGGCCCAAGATCTGGCCCACGCCATAATGGCCCATGCGAGGCGTCGAGGAATGAGCACTGGAGTCACAGCCTCGCTCCTTGAGTTTCCGAAAGAGTTCGCCCCGCTGCTGAAGAACCCCCAGCCTGCCCACAGCCTTGCCGATCTAACTGTCGTCCCCGGCCCAACGCAAGACTTAGACGACCGGGAACTCCTCGGCCTTGCCACCGCAGTGGTGAGAAGCACGCTTGTGACCTATCCAGAGGCAGAGTTTCTCATCCTCGGGATGCCAGAATTCAGGCAGTGGACAGGTCTGTACGAAAGGGCCTGGAGACGACTTGACGAGAAGTACGGTCTCGAGGACGAGATGACGCTTGAGGAAGTGCTGAAGAAGGCGAAGAGTCGGAGAGGATATGTGGGGGGTAGTGAGAGAGCTCTAAGCGAAGTCAAG
>CAYWSC010000276.1:0-3165 GCA_964460695.1 Hadarchaeota archaeon (SeqCode) | reverse complement strand
TCCATGCCCAGCTCGCCGGGCGAACGATTTCTGGAACGATCCCCCTTGACCACCCTTTTGTCAGGAAGCGCCGTACCCCTGCGACAGGGACGCTGAGAAAGGGCAAGGGAAGTGTAGTTACCTTCAACAGACGGGTTCAACCCCTGCCTACTCCGAAGGATGACAATACACTGCTAGGCACAGGATTAAGGTACTCGAAGTCCTCCCCGAGACAGAGCCGTTCAAAATCTGTATCGGTGGTCAGCAGATGCGTGGCGTTGTTGTCGCGGGCGAGGGTAACATAAAAGCAGTCGAAAACGTCGTGTTGTTTCTCCCTGGCGATTTCGTAGGCCCTTCTGACCGTCTCCTTAGTCGCACCGACAAGGAGAATGGGCTGTTCTAGGAACGATATGACAGCACGCCGAGCCTCTTCTTCGCTAATTCCCCACCTTGACGTCAATACCCAGTAAGCCCTAAGTGGAAGATAGTCGAAGACTAGTAGCTGACGTTCCCCGGTAAAGCCCGGCTCTATGTGCACAGATATGTAAGGAAAGCCGGGGTGATCCTCTACGAGATATATCGCCAGCGCATTCACGTCAAGAAGAACTCTGTCCCTCACCGAACGTCGCCTCTCCGGCGTCAAGAAAGGCCTCTCTTCCCCATCGCCGGCCTCGAATGACTTTGTGAACGGGCTTTAACTCCCTACGGAGGAGGATGACGCCTCCCCGATCCTCGAACCGGAGTCTATCCCCAGGCCGGATGTTGAACTCATCGCGCAGTCTCTTGGGTATAGTCACCCTCCCTCTGCTATCGACCTCAGCTACCTCCATCCTTTGCCCTCCAGGTCTGACCCACAGTTTCTTTCCCACCGACAAAAATTCTTTGTACTGCCCCGAGCTCTCCGTGAGGACTTCCGTCCACCCCGATCTTGCTACACGCCTACAGCCGTTGTCCCTCGTAAGACTTGTGGTCATAATACGACACCTGTTGGAACCATCCGCGAGAGGCGGCAATCACTGTAGTCGACGCCCTCGCGATTTCCCTCTCTTGGACCCGGCTATCCGCATCTCAGATACGTCCGTCGAACTGAAGCTGTAAGAATTAATAGGGTGAAGCCCAACTCCGCGTCGTCGCAGAATTGCCCCTTCGTGGGCCAGAAACCCGTCATGCTGGCAACAGCTGGCAAAGGATGAGTACATGGACGTGACCTGCCCACCCTCCCTACGTCTTGCAGTCTATGGACTAGCAGGGAGCAGTGAGAGGAACCTTGCAGCGCTCGCGGGAGTCACGCTGGCGATTGCACTGGTCACCCTAGCCAACGTTTCGTTCGATAGTGCTAGCCAACAGACCCTGAAAATAGCGCTCGACGAAACCCCTATCGATCTCATACTATGGGAGCAGGGTCCACGCCGATTCTCACATCCTACCGTTCTGGCATCGAGGATCGAGGACATCGAGACGGTTAGGTCGGTCCTCGTACTCGGCATATTTGGTCCCGATGTGGAACTCGCACCGGGCCACCGGACGTCCAGAAGCAGGATGAGCGGTGTCCTCGGCGTCACCGACGAGTTCCCCTCATATGCCTCTGAGCTGGGCGTGGATTTGGAGGCAGGGACGAGCACCTTTGAACTTGCTGCAAACGAGATGCTGCTGTCAGCCAGGGCTAAGTCGCTCTTCGAAAAAGAGACCGGTCGAGATCTCACCGGCGGCGATGAGCTCACATTGGACGGTGTCGTCCCCTTTACCGGGCAGCTGTGCGAGTGGAATCTGACCTACGGCGGGACCTTCCGGGTCGATGCCGAAAAGCTGACAAAGGAGCTGGGTTTCCATCTCGATCCCTCGGTCATTGTGAACCTTCAAACTTACAGCAAGATGCTGGCAGACCTTGGCCTGGCCAACGGGACTCGATTCCCTTGGGTCTTCATCAGCGGGCATAGACGCGTCGAGGTCCCCAGCACAGTGTTGTATCTGGTTAAGCTAGATCGATCACATGTGAAGTGCGGCGTGCTCAGAGAGTACCGGGAGAGCCTGGAGATGCTTGCCCACCAAATCCAGCGCAAAACAGGCACTTTGACACGTCACACAAGCCCCGTGGAATCTGCCGCTGATTCCTACGCCAAAGACCTCTCCGACGCCAGAGTCCTTTTCATGCTGTCGTCTCTTCCAGTTCTGCTGCTCGGAATCTTTATCGGAGTCGTAGGGGTGGAGCATTGGTTTGTCTCTACGAGGCGGGAGATAGGCATCCTAAGGTGTAGAGGGCTCAACGAGGGCCAGATCTCTAGAACCTTCTTCTGGCAGGCTATCCTCATCGGTGGGCTAGGGGGCCTGGTGGGCGTGATTGTGGGATATGTTCTCTCGGGCCTCGTCGATCTCCCGATGCCCGTGGACCTTGCCGAATACGGCGGGCGGATGTCGCTCCCGTCGGTTTTCTCCATCGTGTCCGCAGTGGTCCTCGGAGCCGGCCTGACGATTGCAGTATCGCTCAGAGCCATACTCAGGCTTCGAAAAGCTGCAACGATAGACATCCTCGGAGTGCGCCCCCCAGAGGCGTCGGAAAAGAGATACAGGCTCCGGACTGACGCTCTTCTAGTACTCCTTCCAATGGGGGTCTACGCATCCATTTTCTTCCTGGGGGAATCAACTCGGGGATCTCTTCTAGGAATGATTGCTGGGTTGCTGTACCCGGTAGCCGTTGCCCTCATGCCTCTGACGCCCGTTATGATGGTTTGGGGTCTTACCAGGATGCTGGTTCTAGGAACGACAGGGACGTATCGCTGCCTGGCGAGGCTCTTCTCACCCCTGGTGGGAGAGCTGAGCCCCGTCCTGAAGAACAAGATTACCCATGATCCTCGGAGATCCGCGTCACTGGGGATCGTCATAGCCCTGTCCGTTGCCTTTGGCACCTTCATACTGGCGACGTCGGCGCTATACCAGGAAAGGATCCGCATGGAGAACGTCTTCGACACCGGGGCGGATATCAGCGTGAGGCTGGACGATTTGCAGGAGAAAGAGGCCCGGCGGATAGTTTCAGAGATAGAGAATATCCCGGGAGTTCGGAACACCACGGTCGTCGAAACCTATCACCTTCATGACAGCATACCGCGGATGACGGTTATAGCTGTCGATCCCGAGGCGTTCAAAACGTGTATTGAACTGAATCCCTACTTAAGAAAAAGAGACCTCCAG
>CAYWSC010000275.1:0-3175 GCA_964460695.1 Hadarchaeota archaeon (SeqCode) | reverse complement strand
GCCCGAGTCTGCCCAGGCCGGTATAATTTATTTGGGTGAGCGGGCATAGCTCAGTCGGTAGAGCGTCAGCTTCCCAAGCTGAAGGTCGCGGGTTCGATTCCCGTTGCCCGCTCCAGATTTTTCACTTCTCGCTGAATCACGTGGGCAGTCGCTGCGTGCAGTAGCTAACCTTCGGGAACAAGCACTTGCCCGGAAGTACGTTTACCAAGCGGTATTAACTTAAAAACCCTGTGGAGGCGCAGGACTCCTCGCTATAGAGTGAGTGTTCCAAGGCGGCCGGTCCGAGACTCCACACATGAACCTCACCGTTACCTAATTCGGCTTACCACTTTGGCGTTAGCAGTAAAATCTCTTAAGGCTTCACTCTGCACCCGAGCGCGATGCAA
Organism: Hadarchaeota archaeon (SeqCode); assembly: GCA_964460695.1. Classification (GTDB taxonomy): domain Archaea; phylum CAYQAE01; class CAYQAE01; order CAYVLA01; family CAYVLA01; genus CAYWSC01. Next base: position 2,789 of record CAYWSC010000275.1, on the reverse strand, counting down.
TCACAGGAAGATCCATCTTCCTGAGAAGCCTGAGATAGCGTGGATCGGAGCGGTAGGGGACAAGACAGGGGGCAATGCCGAGAACGATCATCACCCAATCATGTTCCTCATATGCCTTTTCCAACCACGCGAAACCCGCATCGGCTTCGCCGAGGGCGAACAGGCCCTCTGCGATCCAGAACGGGGAGGCGTAAACTTTTCCTGCGTTTTTAATAACTTTTTCCAGTCCCTGGCGAAGCGGTTCCTTCTGCCCTTTGCGTGCTTGCGTGATTGCCATCTGGATCCCGATCATCGGATCAGGTCGGGGAGAGAGGGCTTGCGCCCGCTTGAATTGGGACAGAGCCTTCTCATAATCCCCGTATCCATGCAGGTAGACCAAACCCAAGAGCCAGTGCGCGAGGAGGACGGATGGATCTCCCTGCTGTCCCATAGCAATCGTCCGGCGAAGCGCCTTCACGGCTTCTCCATTTCGTCCGGAGAAGAAAAGGGCCTGCCCAAGGTTCTTGTGGGCCTCCACAGACATGGGATCCAGATCGAGGGCGAGCTGCATCTGAGCGATCCCCTCGTCGAACCGACCGAGACAGATGAGGAGCAAAGCGAGCAGTTGCCTTGCCTCGGCATCGTTCGGGTTGATCGTGATTGCTTTCTTGAGGGATCTCTCTGCTTTCAGCCAATCCCATTCGAAGTACATATTGATGAATCCGAGGGCGTAGTACGCCTCGGTCAGAGTGTCGTCTAGCGCAAGCGCCTTCTCCACAGCTGCACGAGCTGTGGGAACCGCCTCCTTCGGCGGGAGGAATCCCCAGTAACAACTCCGGCTATAGGTATCAGCGAGGGCGGCATACGCCAAGGCGAAACTCGGATCCAGCGCGACTGCTTTTTTGAACTTCTCGACCCCAGCCATCATCTTGGCCGGGTTGGCCATCTCTTTCCCCTTGTTCCAGGAATACATTCCCTTGAGGAAAGTGGTAAGGGCTTCTAGATTTGTGCTTCCACGTCCCCTGGCATCCTCTTGGAAGGCGGCAAATCGTACCTGTAGGGCCTCCGCTACCTTCTGGGCGATCTCCTGTTGAAGCGAGAGAAACTCTTTAAGGTTCCGATCGTACTCCTGGGACCAGAGGTGATCCTCGGAAGAAGCGTTGACCAACTGGACAGCGATCCGCAGCCTCTCCCCCGTCTTGCGGATGCTTCCTTCGAGGACGGTCCCCACCCCCAACTCTCGGCCGATCTCAGCAACCCGTTTGGACGAGCGTTTGTACTGCATAATCGAGGTGCGGGCGATCACGCGCAGCTCACTGATCTTTGCCAGGCGGGCAATTAGCTCCTCGGTTAGGCCGTCGGCGAGGTACTCATCGGCCGGATCCGGTCCCAGGTTGGCCAGAGGCAATACCGCGATCCGCCGCGGATCGCCCCTGAGTACAACTGGCGAGGGAAGACGGTGTTGTACAATCTCCTGGTACAAATGCTCAGTCTCTTCCGAAGGCTTCACTCCGAGCTTCTTTTCCAGCGTCGTTACTCCTTTCCGGTAAGCCTCGAGCGCTGTGGCTTGATCTCCAGCAAGGTAGGCGTATCGCATCACCTGCCGGATAAGGGGCTCCCGCGTGGGTGAGAGGGCGAGCGCCTCCCAAGCGATCTTAACCGCTTGGGCGTGCTGCCCAAGCCGCGCATAGGTATTGGAAAGGCAAGCGAGTCCATCAAGGTGCGCCTCGCGATACCGTTCCCGCGCCGCAAACGACCACTCCTCGTAGCGGTCCTCCTCCAGGTAATCCCCTCGATAGAGCACTTTCGCCTTTTGATAAGCAGTGATGGCCTCCTCCCAGCGTGATGTCTCCTCAGCCCTCCGCCCGGCCATAAGCGATCGCCAGAATTCACGGGCGTCAATCCAGCACGGTGCCCGTTCGTTGAACGCGTATCCCTCGCCGATGTGTAGGATGAAGTGAGACTGCCGCGGGGTCTCAAGCTCCGGCTCGAGGAGGTGCCGTAGATCGCTCACCCGCGCATACAAGTTCTGAAGAGCCTTCTTGGGATCGAGATCGGGGAAAAGCCACTCGATCAGCTGGTCATGGCTCACCACATGCCCCATTTCAGTGATAAGAATCTTAAGAAGGGTTTGAGTCTTTCCCCGGCCCCATACACTCCTGGAAATTGGTGTCTCCCCACGGTACACCTCGAAGCGGCCGAAGAGCCTGATCCTAAGAGTATCCTGCCTCCTCTGTGCCATCGCAACGCCTCACCTGTGGATTTCTCAAGCCAGTGTACCACTCTCCCCATGGTGGGAGAAGGGCGGAAGGTTTTCGGAGGCTGCCTGGAAGGTCCACCCTTCACACTCTTTCCATCTCGAGCGAGGAGGGGTGTCCATGATCAAGAAATGTAGGGGACCACTGGTGGGAATGGTGTTTCTCCTTGCGACCGTGGCGTTATCGGGACTTGCCGCGCTCGCACAAGCTGAGGCCCAACCGAAGGCGCTTGGTGGAGGTGCGTGGCAGATCGACAATTTCACTGGAGCCGCCGTGATCGGGATCCTGCTCCGCTTCGATCGGCCAGTGACCTTGGACCCAGGGAGTGTCCTGGCGTTTGGGGGGAGCGAGGTCAAGGATCTAGAGGTTTCCGGCCGGAGCGTGTGGATCAGGGTTGACGTGGTCCGCCGAGGAACTTTGTTCGTAAGTCTAGGAAAGGAGGACGGCATAGCACAGGTCAGGAAAGCTTATTGGGCACGGAGTGGGGAGGAGAGGAACGGGTTGGTGGTTCGATGCCTCGTCGAGGAGTTCTGGAACCAGGGAGACGAGGAA
>CAYWSC010000274.1:0-3178 GCA_964460695.1 Hadarchaeota archaeon (SeqCode) | reverse complement strand
CGGCGCCCAATCTCGTTCCGTCCGCGCTGTCCCTCCCGGGGATACCTGGGGGAACGGGAACCGTCCCAGTCAATGTGTCGATCGACAATGATGGGACTCTTCCGTCCGGGCCTTTCTACGTGGCGGTCACGGTAAACGGCTCGGAAGCGGAGAGAACCAGCCTGCCCTCCCTTGGCCCCGGCGGGTCGACTACGATCCGTTTCAACCTGAGCCTGCAGAGGGGGGACTGGATCGTCGCCGTTCATGTCGACCCCGACGACCAGGTCGGCGAGATCGCCGAGGCGAACAACGTGGCGAATCGAACAGTCCTGGTCCGCCAGCTCCGCAGAGCCGGACCGGCCCTACTTTCGAACGGCTTCGTCCCCGGGGAAAGAGCCGTCGTCTACTACAATCTCTCGGCGGGAGGTCTCCCAGGGAATCTTAGCAGTGTCGTTGCCTGCTGGGGAATGAACGGGTGGACGATTCCGCCCCGGTCCCTCGCGCCACCAGGGGCCACGACCATCCGCTTGTTCGAGGCTCCAATGGAGAAGGTTGGGAAGGGTCTCTGGTTCATATCGATCCCGACGTACCCAGGCATGAAGTGGATAGATCTGAAGTTCGAGGACAGGCCGTTCTTGGCCTCGCTGGTCGATGACAACAACGGCTCGTTCTGGATAATCCCCAGCGCCGCGTGGGTAGAGACACGGGTGGACGAGCTGAGGTCATCGATAGAGGAGGCTAGAGAGGTCGGCGTCAATGTCTCAGAGTTCGAGGACGTGCTGGAGGACTCGCTTTCGATGATTGGGGAGGGTAGGTACTTGGAAGCAGAGGCAAGCCTCTCCGAGGCTATCGAGAGATGCCTGCGCAGTGAGTGCCAAGCCCTGTTGGAACAGGCCGGGTCGAGCTACCAGGAGGCCCTCGCCGAGGGCCTCGAGATCCCGGTCGCGGCAAGCCTCCTAAAGGCCGCCGAGAAACAGATGGAGATGGGCAACTATCGCGGCAGCATTGGCTTCAGCTGCACGGTTCTTAGAAAGGTGAGGGAAGCTAGGGAGGCCCTCGCCGAGGAGCTTCCGGTTTTCGTAGCCTCTCTGGCGGCCATCTGCCTCGGGGTCTCTAGAGCCCGGCTGAGGCGGACCGAAAGGCTTGTCGAGGACTAGTTGAGGTGCGAGGCTCGAGTCTCTTTTCCATCGATGCAGTGCTCCACGAAGCGGTGGATGATCTCCCTGTTTCTGACCTCCGGGTGGAAGAGTACGCCTCTGACCTCCCCTGTCTGGCTGCGGAAGGCCTGGATGGCACTTTCGTTGCGCGCGAGAGCGGTGAAGCCAGGGGGAAGTGTTGGAGCGATGCAGTGCAGCTCGTACACCGTTATCTCGCCCGGCAGTCCGAGGACGGGGTCCTCCCGTAGCTTCACAATCCTGGTCAGCCCGATCTCCTCGGAGGGCGTATAGCTGCCGCCGTTGAGAACCGAGAGTATCACCATGCCCTGGCCTATCCCAAGGATCGGCACCCTCATTCTGCCTATCCAGGTGAAGGACCGAATATCCCGGAGCGCCTCATTGTCGCCGAGGGCGCTGCCACATATTATCACCCCGCATATCTCGGTCTGTGTGCGGGGAGAGCCGAAGAGCTCGTCTTGGACGCTCCTGTAGTGGAGAGCGAAGGGCTCAGCGCCTGCCTCGCGTACGCATCTCAGCACCGGGTTGACGAACTCGTAGGGATGGAGGAATCCATCCGTAGTGCAGGTGTCCACGAGCAGGATCTTTGGCCGACCTGTATGGGGGGTTCGCCGCACCTAGCCCATCTCCAGGTCTGCCTCTATGAAGCCGGCGTAGTTCCAGTACCTCTTAGTGAGGCTTCTAATCCTCAGCGGCCTCTTGAAGAGAGGCCCGTCAAGGACGAAGGTCTCGAACTCGCCGCCCTCGCCTGCAGGATTCAACGACAACTCGCCGTGCAGCCTTTCGAGCATATCTAGGGATTGCTGGTCCAGGCGTCTGCCGAGCCATTCCTCGCCTAAGGGGTAGGCGGCGACGGCCGATATCACGGCCACATAGCCCCTCTGTACGAATTCCCTTACCACCTCGGACTGCGGCCGTTGCCAGAGGGGGTTGAAGCACCAGACGCGGGCACGCCTGCAGACCCTCTGGATCCTAGAGGCCTGGTAGGCGGAGTCTATCGCTCCCGAGACTATTCCCTCGACCCCGTATGTCTCCTTGGCGTCCAGGATCGCCGCCTCTAGGTCTTCGAGCTCCGCCTCCTTCTCTCCGGGCGTCCGGCGAATCAACTGAGGGATCTCCATAGACCTGGCCTGGAGGACGGTCTTCTCGATCATCGGTGTGTGGAACATGTAGGATTCGGGGTTCTCGGAGACGAGCGTTATGAGGCAGACGATTCTGTTCGATCGAGAGGCAAGGTCGAGGGCAAGGGTGCTGTCCTTTCCTCCGGAGAAGAGTACGCCGAGCCTCATCAGAACTCCCTGGACGATCCCTTTCGCATAGCATTGCGGAACCCGTCTTATCTATCTTGTCCCGGGCATGTCATAGCCCGAGGAAGGTCCGACTCGGCAGCAGGACGAGGGCGGATCCTTCCAGTCCTTTTGGCAGAGGCCCAAGGATTTTTGGCCCAAGGTATATATTCCCCACTTGCGTATCCTCTCTGGATGAAGGGGTCACAGGTCTCTTTGGACCGCTTTCTCCTCACCGGACTGGTGCTGCTCTTCATCAGCGGTTGCTGGATGGTCGGGGGAATGATCGCGGTTCCGAAGCGTGAGGGACTCGTCGTTTTGAGAACTGTCCTCCTCACTACGGATGCCTTGGCGAACATATCGTTTCTCTTGACCATACTTACATCGGTCCTGGGAATGGCCGGGATCACGGACGAGGACCGGGCGAGGAGGACTGGTGCCTGGTTGTTCGTCGGTGGGATAGCCTTTCTCATCGTGTCGGTGGGAATCTTCACAGCTAGCATCGTCTTCGGGGCTCCTTGGTTCGGTGCTGACTGATCGCCCAGTTCTTGATCGAGTCCGACTTAGCTGCACCGTCTATTCTCGGACGACCAGCTTGTCCCGCCAGAATGTCGAGCTCGCGCCGACCCGGGAAGGGCCCAACCGGGATCTGTAGGGGACTGTGGATCCCCACAATGAAGATAACTATCCGGAAAGGCTGTCCGAGCCTGCTTCTTGTAGACCCGCATCCCGACGGCT
>CAYWSC010000273.1:0-3183 GCA_964460695.1 Hadarchaeota archaeon (SeqCode) | reverse complement strand
CCCTGCCCAAGAGAGACCGGTCCGCCGCCCGGCTAAGGGAGATAGTTCGCGAAGGACTCAGGGTTACGGGGGCGAGAAAGGTGTCGCTCATCGGGGCCCTCGTCCTCGATCACCCCGAGATCAAGGACATACTGGCCTTTCTGGCGTCGGAGGGTGTCACAGCGTCGCTTCCCTCGGCTCGAATCGACCAGATTGATGAGGAGATCTTGACGCTCATGGGAGAGCTAGGAGTTCGGACGCTTACCGTTGCTCCCGAGGGCAGCCCTCACATCAGGACGATATTGAAGAAAGGTATTGACGAGGAAGGGCTGAGACAGTCCCTCGAGGCTGCCTCCAACTACGGGATAAGAAGGCTAAAACTGTACTTCATCGTCGGTGTTCCAGGGCAGACCGAGGAAGACTTGGAATACATCGTGAATCTATGCACAGAGCTCTCGAGAAGCTACGGCGGACGCAGGGGGCTGTCCGTGAGCGTGAATCCTCTAGTCCCCAAGCCCCACACGCCCACACAGTTCATGCCGATGGAGAAGATGGACGAGTTGGCCCGTCAGTACGGCTATCTGAGGCGAAGGCTCTCGGGAAAGGTCTCGTTGAAGCTGGAGAGCATTCGCGAGTCCATAGTCCAGGCCTATCTGGCCAACGGTGATGAGCGGTGCGGCCGCGTGATTCTCAAGGTTATGGGAGCGAGACGGGGATTCGCATCGTGGAGGAGGGCTGCGGAGGAGGAATCATATCCCATCGAAAGGATGCACATGGAGAGGGAAGAGTTTCCATGGGCGATTGTCAAGACTGGGATATCGCCTAGGTATCTTAGGGCCCAGTACGATGAAATGGTGAGGTAGGACATCGAAGCGGCTCCAAGAAAGCATTAATATCGGCAAGAGTCGACGGTTTGGGGGAGAGTTGGCCTTGTACTGCCCGCGATGCCATGAGAGGATCTCCGAGGGTTGGCGGTTCTGCCCAAGGTGTGGAGCGAGGCTACCAACGACAAGCCAGTCGGGAGAGGAGCAAACCCCTTTTGCAGAGATGTTCAAGGAGATCGAGAGGCAGATGAAAGAAGTGTTGGGGGCCGACTTCTCCAAGGACATAGAATTCTTCGATCTCAAGCCTGAGTTCGTCAAGAAGAACCCGTTCTTCAAGTCGGGCGGCTTTCGCATAAAGATCAGCAGGTCGGGGGATGGGCCACCGACCATAGATATCAAGGCCTTCGGAGATATCGACGAGGAGCTGGCCAAGAGGATGCAGGAGGCCATGCGGGCACGCTCCGCCGAGATGGCAAGGAGTGCGACGGCAAGGCAGGAAGCAGGTGCGGGCACTACGCGGGAAGAGGAGGAGCCGAGAACCATCTTCCGAAGGGTTTCCCAGTACAGGGAACCTAGATGTGTGACGAAATGGCTCGGCGACCACCTTCTCGTCGACCTCGACCTTTCCGGCGTGAAGAGCAGTAGCGACATAGATGTCCGCAAGATTGGTGAGAGCATAGAGGTCCGCGCCTACGCTGGCGACAAGGGCTACTTCAAGATACTCGGAGTCCCGGAGGATTCGAAGGTCCTGAACAAGGAGTTCAAGGACGGAAAGCTCCGCCTGGAGATCGGATAGGGCTCTTCCGAGCTCGAAACATTAAAGAGTTTGTTTCTGGGAGAATTGTATTAGCGAGGTGGGGCAGCCAGGAGTGCCCGACGGGCTCATAACCCGTAGGTCGGTGGTTCAAATCCACCCCTCGCTACTTATTCTCGCTACTTATTTGTCACATAGCAGTCCGACTGTCCGTAGCGCTGTATTCTGGGCCTCCTCGGGCGCTAGGCGACCAAGGGCGGTAACGTAACCTTTTTCAGACGCTAGGCGGGTAGTTCAGGGGCCTTTCGGGGTCCAGGAGAAGAGCTTGCTAGGCGCCCTTTACCTCCGGGCTGCCCGTCCGTCTGTCCGTCTCCTGAGCGCTCTTTTTCTTCCGGTCTTCATTGCTCTCTTGGCTGGTCAGTCGAGCGCCGCTACGATTAGGGTTCCGGGCGATTACCCGACGATAGGGGAAGCCATCTCAGCTGCTCTCGGCGGTGACACCATCTTGGTGGACAAGGGCACTTATGCGGAGAGGTTGTACCTGAGTAAGCCCGTGACGCTCGCTGGAGCAGATCCAAACGAGACTTTCATCTATGCTTCCGGCGGAGAAGCAACTGTCATCGTAGACGCGACAAGTGCCACAGTGAGAGGTTTTACCATTGTGAACGATGATGCCTTGTCGTTGGTGATTCGGGACTCTCGAAACTGCATAGTATCGGAGAATGTCGTGGTCGGCGGTATGGCCATCGTAGGTAGCACGGGCTGTGTCGTATCTGGCAATCGGTTTGAGCCGTACGTCTCGTATCGACCAGGTCTGACGGTCACTCTGTCAGATGGCGTGCAAGTCATAGACAATGCTTTCCTGGGATGCCCTACCGGGATCTACTTGGATCGTTGTACCCATGGCTACCTGAGAGGAAACAAGATGAGCGGCTGCGAGCTGGGGTTGTCCATAGAATCGCTATCCGGACACGATATCGACACCTCGAACGAGGTTGACGGCAAACCAGTCTATTACTTCGAGAATATGAATGGGCTCGACATAGGCCCGGAGAAATATCCCGAGATAGGGTATCTCGCGGTCGTACACTCGGACAACGTGCACATCCACGACATCAGCATCAGCAACTCCGGAGAGGGCATAAACCTTGAATACTGTCAAAATGTTGAAATCAGGAACGTCACGCTGACCCATAACGACAAGGCAATCCGCCTCGACTATTCGCCCTCCGCGAGAATCGAAAACTGCACTCTGATCGACAATAATTTCGGAATACTCTCTTCTCTCTCAGATGGAGCCAAGGTTCAGGGAAACTTCATAGACGGTGGCGGCTCGTTAAGCAGCGGGATTTACTGTCAGGCGTGCTCGTTCTGGACAATCAAGAGGAACGTGTTGACCAGGAACTACATGAATCTACGACTCTACACATGTGAGTTCTTCGTAATAACCGAAAATGACATCACTGACGCAACCGAGGGTCCCCCTTCTTGGTCTCCCGGCAGTGGGATAGAGATGTGGGCCTGCGGACACAACAGGATCTACCACAACAATTGGATCCGGAACCCAAGGCAGGCCGCGGCTATCAGAGGTTCCCCGAACACTTGGAACGCGGCAAAACAGATAGG
>CAYWSC010000272.1:0-3208 GCA_964460695.1 Hadarchaeota archaeon (SeqCode) | reverse complement strand
GGCGCCGCGTTCCAGAACATCGGTGGTCTGCAATAGGGACATGTCGTTCAAGGTGTCTTCAGAGGTTAAATCTATTGTGAGGTATGTATTTAGCTGGGCTGTGTTGGGTTGGGTTTCCAGCTGTTGGTTAGGGCTTGTGATAGGGCTCGTGGTGGGTCCAGTCCTCTCTGCTTCCAGGTGGCTAGGAGGGTGGGTAGGGTCTCATAGATCAGGGTGCCTTTCCCGTTTCTGAGGGTTCCTATGATCTTTCGCTGGATCACCAGCTCTCTGAGGGCTCTCTCGGACCGGTTGTTTGTGGGCTCCACACCTGGATGGGTGATGTAGACAAACCAGTAGGGATAACCTCTCTTGATCTTCTCAACAAACCTCCTTGTCCTTGTCCTGTGATACTCCTTGCCCAGCCAGTACTTCATGGAGTGTCTCGCATTCTTCTCCAGCCTCTTCCTCTCCACAAGAAATGAATCGCTCTGGAGGGTCTTAAGGGTCTCAAGGCTCTCAAGGTTCTGGAGGGCTTGGCTTGTCCTGTCATAGATCCCGTGCAATCCCTGGGCCAGGGCCTCCAGCTCACAGTCCCCTCTCTGGTCTTTGCCTTGGCCTTGTTGGGCTAGTTCGACGAGTTGGTCTGCCTCTGTTAAGAGGTGGCTCCAGCACCTCTGGATGTTGTGGGTGAAGCTGTGGTGGGATCGCAGTCCGTCGCAGACGAGTATGCCTGGCCAGTCTTTGCCCAGGAGTTCTTCAAGTACTCTTCTGCCTTTTCTGCCTTTGCTGGGCCTGATGGCGTGGAGGGTCTCCGTCTCGGTTGCAAGGGTCCATATCCGGTGTTGTTGGCCGTCCACCTTGATCCCTGTCTGGTCGGTGTACACGACGGGGGATGACCTGATCTGGGCCAGTATCTTCTCGTACTCGGGTCTGAGCCACCGGGTGGTTCTGTGGAGGAGTTCTAGGACGGTTGCATCGGTTATGTCCAGTCCCTGCCTGGACAGTACAGCCCCGATCTTGTCCAGGGGTAGTCTTTCCTCGAACTTGAGCAGGGTGGTCTGTACGTAGACGTTCTTCCCGAACCTGCCTGTGGGTGGGCAGTCGGGGCAGACAGGGTGTCTTGCAACAATGTTGGAGTCGCACCCGGGGCAGATGTAGTGGTCCTCTTGGTAGGTCCTCTTGGTAGCCCATGATCTTGACCGGTTCTGTGTCGGGTAGCTCTTCTATGATCCTCTTCCTGGTGTAGATTGGTTTGCCGGGGTGCTGGCCGCACTCCGGGCACTTCTCCACTATCTCGGCCTGGATGATCGTGTCTGGTTCGGGTGGCCTGGGCCTGGTGGTCCCGGGGTGCCCCCGGGGCCTACCCGGGAATCTGACAACAGTCCTCTTCCGCCTTCTCAGAGGCCTTCTACGGGGCTGTGGATGGATGTTCTCGTAGCGCTCGAGCCGCCGACGCAAGGCTTTATAAGCTGCCCCTCCCGTCCCGGGGGGCATGCAGTTCGCGAATCCATTCCAGCAGCCAGGCAAGTGGTTTCGTGGAAACATCCACACCCACACAACGGAGTCGGACGGCAGACTCACCCTCCAAGGGGTGACGGACTTCTACAGGTCCAGGGGCTATCACTTCCTCTGCCTGACGGATCACGAGAAAATGTCGGATCCGTCTGGACTCTCCACCGACGACTTTCTAGTGTTCACCGGCGTCGAAACGGGGTGCCCTTCCTCTAGGCATCACATTGTCGGCGTTGGAATCGACGAGGTCGGCCCCTTCCCCAGACAAGAGACCGCACAGGAGGCCGTGGACAAGATCCGATCGATGGGAGGCATCGTCTTCGTTGCCCACCCGTATTGGTCGGCACTGTTCGACGAGGACATACTCTCGCTCAGGGGAATCAACGGCATAGAGCTCTACAACACCGGCTGCGAGGTCGAAATAGGAAGGGGTTTCTCCACCGTCCACTGGGACAACATACTCTCCAGAGGTATGCGGCTAAACGGAATAGCAGTCGATGATGCCCATCGGTACACCGACGATGCCCCGGGCGGATGGATATGGGTGAAGGCGGAGAGCCTAACTGTGGAGGCGATCAAGGAATCGATCTCAAAAGGACTGTTCTACGCCTCAACCGGTCCCGAGATTAGAAGCGTAGTCGTCGAGGAAGACCTGATAAGAGTGGAGAGCAGCCCGGTAGAGACGATAACCTTCCATTCAAGGGGCCCCTCCGGGAACAGCGTCCACAGGGTGGGCGAGTCCATGCTAACCCACGCCGAGCACAGATTCAAGCCTGAGCACGCGTACGTCAGGATAGAGGCCGTCGACGGTGGAGGCCGGAAGGCCTGGACGAACCCGATCTACACAGACCTCTTCGGTCAGTGAGCAGACACCAGTATGAGCAGCTCTAGGCTGTAGCCTGCGACGCGAGTATGCCGCGAGGTTGTCGCAAGGTTCAGGCAAGGTTGAGGCAAGGCCGGCGCCTAGAAAAAGGCATGGCCAGGCCTCCCTGGTTACACTTTTCTTGAGTCTTCCTCGCCATCCTCAAAGCCGCAAAGGTGCTTAGGATGCCTAAAAGCTACGACCTAGTAATAGTCGGGGCCGGTCCGGCAGGTCTCACTGCCGCCCTTTACGGCTCGCGGATGGGAATCAAGACACTCATGATCGGCGAGACGATGGGTGGCATGGTCTCCGAGACGACCGTAATAGAGAACTACCCCGGATTCGAGAGGATCGAAGGGGCAGAGCTGATCGATAGAATGCAGAAACAGGCCCAAGCTATGGGCGCGGAACTTTTGGTGCCCGAGAGTGTCGAGGAGATCGATGTCGCCGGTCCGAAGAAGAGGATCAAGACCTTTTCGGAGGAGTTCGAGTCGGATGCCCTTATTCTGGCCACGGGCTGCCAACACAGAAAGCTTGGCGTCCCAGGCGAAGAGGAGTATAGGGGGAGAGGGGTCAGCTACTGTGCAGTGTGCGATGGTGCGTTCTTCAGGGGAAAGACCGTGGTCGTTGTCGGAGGAGGTAACACGGCAGCGATGGAAGCGCTATACCTGAGAGAAGTCGTCGGCAAGGTCTACCTTGTTCACAGGCGGGACGACCTGAGGGCCGAGAAGGTGCTGAAGGACAGGCTTCTGAGAAGCGGCGTAGAGGTAATCTGGAATAGCCAGGTCGTTGAGATAAAGGGCAACGGCGCCGTGAGCCGCGTGGTGCTCTCCAACACGAAGACGGGTCAACTTT
>CAYWSC010000271.1:0-3241 GCA_964460695.1 Hadarchaeota archaeon (SeqCode) | reverse complement strand
GTCCAACACACACGCCTCTCAGCGTCGCGTCGCCCTCGATCTTATATCTCTTTGCAGTGTCTCCGTGCCTCTTCGACTGCTCCCTCCTTTGCTCGTTGGGAAGCTACAGCTACGTGGAGAATCTTGTGCTCTCTGTCTCTTTGTAGAGGGCTCGTCTCACCATAAGCGTCCAGAGGGCGAAACCACCTAGCGCTATGGTTCCAGTCACGACGAGCCACTCTATCGCGAATATCCATAGCATGGCCTGGTCCTTCAGCTCAAAGGCTAGGGTACTCGCCTGAGCCAGCTGGTCTATCGCCGAATCCAACGTCTCGGATGCTTCGTCAAATCTGTAGTCAAGGTATCTCTCTACCGACAGCCGATGCTTCTCGGAAGCCTGCGTGATGACCCGGTTGACCGGAGCCATGTTGGCGCCGATCTTTTCGGCGAACTCGATGACCGAGTAGAGGTAGCTCCTCGTCGACCTGTACTCTAGAAACAGCATCCTCAGCTTGTGCATCAGATCGATGTCACGGGGAACCGGATTCTTGCTGACGTAGAGCATCAGATTGGCCGCGTAGTCGGCATAGAACGGCCACCTCATGAGGAGGGTGCCACCTGCAGGCGTCCAGTCGACCGTCTGGGCGAAGCTCCTGCCCTTCCCGACGTCCCAGGTGGCCCAGAAGGGGTTTGTCCAGTACCCCATCAGCCCAACGTACTCGGCCAGCATCCTCGCCCCCGGCTTCATTTTGACCTCGTTTCCCCCGAGCGCCTCCATCCACTCCCACCGCTTCTCGAGTGGAAGGGACGAGACGAAATCGTCCTGAGGCTCAAGGATCTTCAGTCTTCCCGGTTCCAGCCAGCCGCCGGTGACGCAGTAAACCGGCAAGACGTCCTGGACGGGGGTTGGCTCCCACGACGACCCGGGCCTTCCGCCGAAGGCGGCGTTGCCGCCGACCATGAAGAGTCCAGACCCGTTTTCTATCACCGCGTCTCTGAACCACACAAGATACCTAGGTTCGAATATCGTCCTCTCCGGATTGTCGATGACGATGACGTCGTTGACGGCGAGCTGGCTGTAGGTGCGAGGTATGTACTGTCTTAGCAACTTCTTTGCGAAGGGGACGGACCGCTGCGTCAGATCAGGGCCGACGGGCCATGCCACCCTCACGTCGATCAGGGGCTCAGCCTCCATTATCGGGTAAGGACTCGGCCTGATCATATCCCCGATGTACAGGACTCTGACTCTTCCCGTATCCGGATCCTTCCTTCCGCTGCATGTGGATCCTATGATGACTAGGAAAAGAAGCGCGAGGTATGCCTTCCTTGCCGGCACCTAGCCGACGATGCAGGTCGTGTAGAAAAAGGTTGGGAACTCTTCCACACCTCTCCCCTGGTATATGGTCTCTCTCCCTCCGGCCAAAGGGGCCGGCGGCACCGCAACCCTCATTCGAAAAGATAAATAAGAGAAGATGTGGGCCTCCCTCAAGGCCGACCGCAGCTAGACGGCGATTGGGATGGTCAGTTTGCCTTCGTGTGTGGACGTTTACGACACCACCCTCAGAGACGGGTCCCAGACTACCGGGATAAACTTCTCCCTACAGGACAAGATAGACATCACCTTGAAACTGGACGAGATGGGCATCCACTTTATAGAGGGCGGCTGGCCTGCATCGAACCCGAAAGATATCGAGTACTTCAAGAGGATGAAGGATTACTCCATCTCGGCCAAGCTTACTGCCTTCGGCTCGACCGTTAGGAAGGATTCCAAGCTCTCCGAGGACAAGAACCTTCGATCCATAATCGATTCGGGGGTCGACACGGCCACGATCTTCGGCAAGAGCTGGCGCTTCCACGTGAAGAGCATTCTGAGGACCAGCCTCTCTAGGAACCTGGAGATGATCACCAGCTCGATAGAGTTCCTCAGAGACCACGGGATGGATGTGATCTTCGATGCAGAACACTACTTCGACGGCTATAAAGACGACCCGGAGTACGCGCTGGCCACCGTGCGCGCGGCCAGGGATGCGGGCGCCAGCGTCATAGTGCTCTGCGACTCCAACGGCGGCTGCCTCCCAGAGGACGTTCGAAGGATAACAGCCGAGACGATCGAGGCGATCGACGCGAGGATAGGTTTCCACGGTCACAACGACTCTGGATGCGCCGTGGCCAACACCATTGCTGCGGTTCTCTCCGGTGCAGACCATGTTCAGGGGACCGTTAACGGGATAGGGGAGAGGTGTGGCAACGCCGACCTATGCGTTGTGCTGCCGAACCTAGAACACAAGCTGGGCATATGCACCGTCCGCAGAGACAGGCCCAAGGAGGAGAGGCTGGTCAAGCTCAAGGAGCTCTCTGACTATCTCTACGCCCTTGCGAATATGAGGCCGGATCCCCACCAGCCCTATGTAGGACAACTCGCCTTCAGCCACAAGGGCGGGATACATGCGGATGCGGTGGGAAAGTCGCCGAGGTCCTATGAACACATAGAGCCCCATCTAGTTGGAAACAGGAGGATGATCTCTGTATCGGAGCTCAGCGGAAAGGCAAACATCGTGCTCAAGGCCAGGGAGTTCGGCCTGCACCTGGAGAAGTCCGACGAGGCGACCTCTAGGATCCTCAGCAGGATCAAGAAGATGGAGTCGGAGGGTTACCACCTGCTCAACGCCGACGCCACCGTCTACCTGATCATGGCCGAGGAGCTAGGCCTCATGAAGGAGACCTTCGACGTAGTGGAGTGGAGAACCCTCTGCTGGGCCGACCCCAACGGGAGGAGGATCGCAGAGGCGACGGTGAAGGTCAAGGTCGGTAACAGCGTAGTCCATACCATCTCCGAGGGGGACGGCCCGGTCAACGCACAGGACAATGCTCTGAGGAAGGCCCTCACTCCCTTCTTCCCGAGAATCGATGCCGTCGAGCTGACGAACTACAAGGTCACCGTCATAAACATGGAGGGTACCGCCTCCGCCGTGGAGGTCTTCATAGAGTTCCGTGGAGACAGCAAGCGCTGGTCGACAGTTGGGGTCTCGGAGAACATACTTGAGGCGAGCAAGATCGCCCTTGTCGACGGCTACAAGTACTTCCTCCAGACGGATTCCGGGGACTCGTCCTCGCCGGGAAAGATTTAATCGAACGGCTATTTCTTGGTTTTCGTATAGGGGATGGACGCCTTACCTGCCATGAATAGGCATCGCATAGTCGTCGATGGTAGCGAGGTTCTGCTCATAGGCAAGGCCCACGTCTCCAAGGATACCGTACAGGA
>CAYWSC010000270.1:0-3242 GCA_964460695.1 Hadarchaeota archaeon (SeqCode) | reverse complement strand
AACAACTCTGTCAGGAGCGAGCACCAGTTCATCGAGATGCTGAGGAGGGGAGCCGACCTAGTATCCATGGCCAGAGCCCTCCTCGGGGGAACCGGACCGTTGAGAAGAATCCTCGGTTCGCCGGCATGTTGGGACGAGATGAGGAGGAAGCCGTCGTGGAACGGCCGAACCTTCGCAATATCAAGGAGCAGAAGGATTTAAATTGAGGTTTCCAAGATCCAGATCTGGCTTTCCATGTCGCCCCGACGCTCCGTTTCCCTGGCAGTAGCCCTTATTACGCTTCTCGTTCTCCTTCCGGCCAGCTACGGCGCCAAAGAAAAGAAGTTCGTCTATGTGATGAAGCTGAAGGCCGACTACATAGGCCCCCCGACGGTCTCCCAGGTTGACAGGATCATCACGGCCTCGGAGAAGGACGGTGCGGCGGCTGCCGTCCTGATGCTGGACACGCCTGGTGGAAGCGTCGACTCGATGTTCGAGATAATCAAGAGGATCTACTCTTCGACCGTGCCAGTCATTGTCTACGTCGCCCCGAAGGGTGCAAACGCCGCATCCGCAGGGGCCTTCATCACGGTTGCCTCCCACATAGCCGCCATGGCCCCGGGAACGGCCATCGGTGCGGCCGAACCAATAATCGGGTACGGCGGAACCGGGACAATCCAGCCTGCGCCAAACAAGACCAAGTCCTTCATCATCGGCAAGATGCAGGCCACGGCGAACTTCACGGGGAGACCGGTGGATGTCTGTGTCGAGTTCATAACAAGGAATCTCGTTCTCACGCCGGACGAAGCCCTCCGGGAGGGCGTTGTAGATTTCGTAGCCGACAACCTGGACGAGCTTCTGTCAAAGATCGAGAACTTTCAGATACACGGCACCTTGCCCGATGGCTCCAGGCCCAACATAACCCTCTCCGACGCCGAGGCCAGATACATCGAGCTAACCCTACCAGAGAAGTTCACAAACTACATGAGTAACCCCACTGTGGCGTACATACTGCTCATGATAGGTATGTACGGATTGATCTTCGGCTTCCTCTCGCCGGGAACCTACATCCCAGAGACCATAGGGGCCATATGCATCGTCCTCTCTCTGTACGGCCTCGGGATAGTGGGCGCAAGCCTGGTGGGAATCCTGCTCATAGTGCTTGGAATGATCTTCCTCGTCGCCGAGGCGGCAACCCCCACATTTGGGCTCTTCACCACCGCCTCGGTGATATGCTTCGTATTCGGCATCCTCTTCATTCCTCCCAGGGGCGGGGGGCAGATGCCCACCTTCTACATGCCGCGAGAGTGGTACAGGACGTTCACCATCACCGCCCTAGCCCTCGTCGCCGGATTCGTATCCTTCTTCGTGGTTGGCCTAAGATTCGTCTTCAAGGCGAGGAAGAAGCCCGTCGTCACGGGTGGCAGCGAAATGATAGGGATGAGGGGGAGAACCATAACCAAGCTCGATCCGAAGGGGCAGGTCCGGGTTCGAGGAGAGATATGGAATGCGAGGTCCATCTCCGGGACCATCCCTTCGAAGGCGGAGGTGGAGGTCGTCGACAGGGACGGCCTTGTCCTCCTTGTACGTCCCGCCCAAGAGGAGGGGCCGCCTGACTAGCCTCGCGTATCCCCCTCTTTTGTCCTCCTACGAAGTGAATCATGCCCCCTGAGACTGCCAAAGATTTATATCCCAGGGCAGAAGTAGGGGCAGTGGTGATAGATTGGCCCTGGAGGACGTAGCCTGGATCATCACGCCCCTTGTCCTTCTTCTCCTAATGATCCTAGCCTCCGCCATTAAGATCGTGAAGGAGTACGAGCGCGGAGTCATCTTCCGTCTCGGCCGCCTCGTAGGTGCAAGAGGGCCCGGCCTTTTCTTCATCATCCCGATATTCGAGAACATGGTAAAGGTCGACCTGAGGACCACCGTTCTCGACGTTCCTTCCCAAGAGGCTATCACCCGTGACAATGTACCCGTCCGTGTCGACGCCGTCGTGTACTTCAGGGTGATGGACCCGGAGAAGGCGATCGTCCAGGTGACGAACTTCGTTGCGGCCACATCGCTGTACTCCCAGACAACCTTGAGAGTGGTCATAGGCCAGGCAACCCTGGACGAACTCCTCTCCGAGAGGGAGAAGCTGAACAAACAGCTCCAGACCATAATCGACGAGGCTACGGATCCCTGGGGAATAAAGGTGTCATCCGTCGAGCTCAAGAACGTCGAGGTCCCGGAGTCTATGAAGCGGGCCATGGCCAGGCAGGCCGAGGCCGAGAGGGATCGGAGGGGCAGGGTGATCGCAGCCCAGGGAGAGATGCAGGCCGCCATGCAGCTGGCAGAGGCGGCGCAGACCCTCCAGAAGAGCCCTGGATCGCTCCAGCTCAGGCTGCTGGGAGCCCTTACCGACGCCACGGCGGAGAAGGCGAAGACGATCATAGTGCCAATCCCAGTGGAGTTCTTCAAGGCTTTTCGAAGATAGTACCTGGGAGGAGAAATGGACGCCGCTCTTAGGGAGGTAGAGGAGGGAGGGCTAACTCTCCGGGTGCCCCCTCCCCAAGGACGCGTCGTCTCGGCGCGCATGCCGACATTCTACAACCCTGTTATGAGAACCTCAAGGGACATAGGTACCGCCTGCGCCGCCGCGTTTCTAGCCCACCGACCCCCGCAGCGGAAGGGATGCGACCTCCTCGCGGCTACAGGCGTCAGGGGGCTGCGCTACCTCTCCACGGGTGCTTTTGACGAGCTTTGCATGAACGACGTGAGGAGAACGAGCTTCGAACTCATGTTCACAAATCTGAAGCTGAACTTCCAAGTCCGGGTGCTTTCCTCTTCCCCCAGCAGGATTCGATGCTTGGCGGGAAGCTCCAAGGTCCTGATAAATAGAGATGATGCGCAACACTTCCTCTCGGAGAACAAATACGCCTTCGACCTGCTGGACGCAGACCCATTTGGAAGCCCCGTTCCCTTTATCCCCCAGTCGCTCCTCTCGGTTAGGCACGGGGGACTCCTCTGTGTCACGGCAACCGACACCGCGGCCCTCTGCGGAACCTACCCCAAGACCTGCCTCAGGCGTTACGGCTCACACGTCGTGAAGACGGACTACATGCACGAGGTGGGATTGAGGATCCTGATAGCGTACATAGCCAGAGTGGCGGCCTCTCTTGACACCGGTATCCGCCCGATTCTGTCCCATGCAACCGCCCACTACTACCGAGTATACCTGGAGGTTGAGCGGTCGAGGCGGGCGGCGCAAGCGGCACTGGAGA
>CAYWSC010000269.1:0-3248 GCA_964460695.1 Hadarchaeota archaeon (SeqCode) | reverse complement strand
TCTATGGAGAACTTCGACCCCATGGGGATCCACACCGGCGACAGCATCGTCGTAGCGCCGGTACAGACCCTCAGCGACATCGATCACCAGAAGCTGAGGTGGGCATCGATAAAGATAATACGCGCGCTTAAGGTGGAAGGAGGCTGCAACATCCAGTTCGCCCTCTCGAAGGAGACGGGGGACTACTACGTCATCGAGGTTAATCCGAGAGTTTCACGGAGCTCGGCTCTGGCTTCGAAAGCAACCGGCTACCCCATCGCGAGGATCGCCGCCAAGATCGCGGTTGGGATGACCCTTGACGAGATACCCAACCGCGTCACGCGGGAGACGCCAGCCAGCTTCGAGCCAACGCTGGACTACGTGGCCGCCAAGATACCAAGGTGGCCCTTCGACAAGTTTAGAACAGCCGACTCCCGGATAGGGACACAGATGAAGGGAACCGGGGAGGTCATGAGCCTGGCGCGCACCTTCGAGGAGGCGATCCAGAAGGCGATAAGGAGCCTCGACATAGGGAGGTACGGCTTCGGGTGCGACGAGAAGCAGAAGAGATTCGAGCACGTCCCCGACGACGAACTGCTTGACAAGCTGAGGAATCCAACCGATGAGAGGATTTTCTACATACATGAGGCCTTCCGTCGCGGGATGAGCGTTGACAGGATTCACTCACTGACGAGGGTCGACAAGTGGTTCCTGTACAAGCTGAGGAACCTGTATCGCATCGAGCAGAGGCTGAAACGTTACTCCGATGGCAGAGAGATTCCGAGGAGGCTGCTGCTCGAGGCAAAGAGAGCTGGCTTCTCCGACAGACAGATAGCATTCGCGGCCGGAAGATCCGAGGACGAGATCAGGCGTATGAGGAAGTCGGCCGGAGTTGTACCGTCCTACAAGATGGTGGACACATGTGCCGCAGAGTTCGAGGCTAGGACTCCCTACTACTACTCCACCTACGAGCCCAGATCAGACCCAGCCCTAGAGTCTTCAAAGTCGGAAAAGCCCAAGGTTGCGATTATCGGCGGCGGGCCCATCCGTATTGGCCAGGGAATAGAGTTTGACTATTGCACCGTCCACTCAGTGATGACGCTGAAGGAGGAGGGCTATGAGTCGATCGTCATAAACAACAATCCGGAAACGGTCTCGACCGACTTTGACATCTCTGACAAGCTGTTCTTCGAGCCTCTTACCTTCGAGGACGTCATGAACGTGATAGACCTAGAGAAACCCATGGGGGTGATCGTTCAGTTCGGGGGTCAGACCCCGATCAACCTCGCCGTCAGGCTGGCGAAGGCCGGGGTGAAGATCCTTGGAACGCCTCCGGAGAGCATAGAGAAGGCCGAGGATAGGAGGAAGTTCACCAGGATCCTGAAGAAGCTGAAGATTCCGCAGGCTCCATACGGAACCGCTAGGGACAGGAAGGGCGCCCTAAGGATAGCGAGGAAGATTGGCTTCCCGGTCCTCGTCAGGCCCAGCTTCGTGTTGGGAGGGAGGGCCATGGAGATCGTCTACGACGAGGAGGAGCTGAAGCGGTACATGGACGAGGCCGTCTCGGTCTCTCCGGAGCACCCTGTCCTGATAGACAGATTCCTAGACAACGCCATCGAGCTGGACGTCGACGCTGTCTCGGATGGAAAGGACGTCTTCATAGGCGCGATCATGGAGCACATAGAGCAGGCCGGGATCCATTCAGGCGACTCTGCCTGCGTGATACCCGCCTACTCCCTTGAGGACGACGTGCTCGAGAAGGTCGAGGAGTACACGAAGGCAATTGCACTAGAGCTGAAGGTAGTGGGGCTGATAAACATACAGTATGCCGTCAAGGACAAGGTCGTCTACGTCTTAGAGGCCAATCCCAGGGCCTCGCGGACCATTCCCTACGTCTCGAAGTCGATCGGGGTGCCCCTAGCGAAGGTTGCGACCAAGGTCATGCTGGGATACTCATTGGAGAGCATGGGGCTTACACGACCCAGGAAGATAAGGCACTTCGCCGTGAAGGAGGCGGTCTTTCCCTTCATCAAGCTCCCCGGCGTTGACCCCAAACTCGGCCCCGAGATGAAGTCAACTGGAGAGGTCATGGGTATAGACACCGATTTCGGCAGGGCGTTCTTCAAGTCGCAGATCGCCGCAGGGATGCCGCTCCCAACGTCTGGCAAGGTCCTCATATCGGTGAGGAAGGAGGATCTACGAGAGATCCCAGAGATAGCGAGGCGATTCCACGAGCTGGGCTTCGAGATAGTGGCCACCGACGGAACTGCTGCCGCCATACGCTCCAAATACCCAGATATACCTGTAAGGATCGTCAAGAAGATAAGCGAGGGAAGCACCGAGATCCTCGAGATGATGTGGCAGAGGGATCTGGACCTCATAATAAACACGCCTACGAAGGGCGGCAGCGCGTCCAGGGACGGCTATAGAATTAGGAGGGCATGCGTAGAGCTGATGATCCCGTACATAACCACCATATCCGGCGCGAGGGCCTCCCTTGAGGCGATAGAGCACATCAGGAAGGGTGAGATACGCATCAGCTCCCTCGAATCATACCACAGGGAGCGGGAGAGCAAGCCGCCAGTGCCAGCCTAGGGATGGGCATATCTGAAGAACGCGGTCCCGTCGCGCCAAGAGTCGAGCCTGCAGAATCCGAACCTTACGAACTGAACCAAACTTCCCACGGACAGCTCTCCGACGCCCGGGTCAGATAGCCCGCTGACCAGCCTCCCATCAGGCATCATAACCTGCGTCTTCAAGCTCGGCTCCGAGACCCAGTGGATCTTGGGCATGGACTGAACTAGGTCAGCGCCAGCGTACGTCGAGGTCTCACCCAACCGGATGTTGAAGAGGTCCTTGAGCCTGACGACCTTCCCCCTGAACTTCTCAAAATCGTCTCTAGAGACGTATATGACCTCCGTATTCACCTTGATGGTCCTTGTGCCACGGTCGTGGAAGTCGGGGTGGAACCAGACGGACACCTCGTCAACCCTTGGTGCGTCCTCGACGGATATCCGGACTGGGTGTTCCACGAAGTTGTAGCGGTTGGCAATAGAATCAACCATCTTCCTGTTCTCCGCATACAGAGACTCTATCGGCACTGTGACATCCGTCAAGGTCAGGCCGCATGACAGGATGAAGGAGCGGATCGCCTCAGGCTTGAATCCCCTGACCCTCAGAGAGCCAATCGTCCAAGTCCTCGGATCGTCCCAGCCCTCATACTCGCCCGACTCTATTTTCCTGCGGCAGGCCGAGCTGCTTATCTTGAC
>CAYWSC010000268.1:0-3266 GCA_964460695.1 Hadarchaeota archaeon (SeqCode) | reverse complement strand
CTTCTCCACGTCCTCGGGAAGCCGGATGCCCGCCAGGAAGAGCATCATGTTTATGCAGTAGTCAGGGTAATAGTCCCACCTCATGAAGGTGCTGCCCGCCGACGGGGTCCAGTCTCGCGACATGGCCATCGTCCTACCCTCTCCTATGTCCCACCACATCAGGAAGGGGATCTTCTTGTTCGGCCCCTGGTACAGCGGGTAGCCCCTGATCTCTTCGAAGGGCAGGCTCCTGACGAACTCGTCCTGCGGATCGGCCACCGTTATGTAGCCCCTCTGCAACTCGAGGATCACCCTGGCCCTCTCCCCGGGCCTTATCCAGTCGTTCTCCATGATGATGCAGGGGAGGACCTCTGCGACTTGGGTTGGCTTCCAAGACCAGCTCCCACCCCCCGCGTAGAAGCTCTCCGCCCCTCCAATCATTACTAGTCCCTGTCCCTCCTCGACGACACCTCTCTTCATCCAAGAAAGCTGCGCAGGTGTGAAGGCCTGCCTATTTGCATCGCTGAGGATCACCACATCGTTGCGGAGAAACCTGTCGTAGGTCCTCGGCATATATGCCCTTATGCTCTTCCTTATCTGATCCGGGGTCTGGTGAAAGGTACACGCATACACCGCCGTGCAGAAAAGCGACGGCTCCTTGTCGAGGATGGGGAAGGGATTCTGGACGCCCATACAGTCACCGATGTAGATGACCCTGACCCTACCGGTCGAGGGGTCGGTTCTAGGGGATCGGGCAACAACACCAGATGTGCACAGCACGAGGAGGACCAGAATGGCTGGGGCTATGGGTGTTCTTGCGGCCGGACCCGTGCACAGCTCCTTTGAACCCTCTTTTTCCACAGGTTGAGGCAGAGTCAAAGCCAACTCTAGGGACGCCCCAGAGACCAGTCGTCTATACTTGAGGCGGCCGCGTCTCATATTTGTAGGTTTCGGAGAACCGTCTGCGTGACTCGGCTTGCGGACGTGGAGCGAAGCGGATCCCATCGAATCGACAGGACGGGTCAGGAATAGGGTGGTCGCCGTCCGGATGGAGAGAACAAATAAGTCTGGTCTCTTAGGAGGCTGGCAGGGATCGGCATGAAGAAGGAGACGATGGCTCCCAGGGAGAGATGGCTCGCCGTCCTTGAGCGTAGGAGGCCGGACAGAGTACCAATGGACTACTGGGCGACGGCGGAGGCCAGCGAGAAGCTGATTCGATTCCTCGGGGCCAAGGACCTGAGAGAGGTGTTCGAGATACTCCACATCGACGAAGTGGTGACGGTATCACCCAAGTATGTTGGCCCCAAGATCCCCGAGGACGAGGACGTATTCGGCTGCAGGTTCAGGGACGTCGACTACGGCGTGGGAAAGTACAGGGAGGTTGTCTACAACCCTCTTGCCCCGTTCAAGAGTGTAAAGGAGATAGAGGAGAACTACGAGTGGCCGGATCCAGACTGGTGGAGCTACACCGATATCCCGAGGCAGGTCAGGGGGAAGGACCACCTGCCCATCCGTGGAGGCGGCTCGGAGCCCTTCCTCATCTACAAGAATCTGAGGGGACAGTGGCAGGCCTACGTTGACCTCGTCCGCAACCCAGAGATGGTCCACTACTGCCTGGACAAGCTCTTCGACCTGGCTTACGAGGGAACTAGGAGGATATACGACGCCATCCCCGGCCAGGTTATGATCACCTATGTGGCGGAGGATCTAGGGACCCAGGAGGACCTGATTATGCCTCCCTCCAAGATCAGGGAGTTCCTCATCCCGAGGATGAAGAGGATGATCGATCTTGCCCACAGCGAGGGGGCTTACGTCTTCCACCACAGCGACGGTGCGATCCGGAAGATACTTCCGGACATGGTCAAGGCCGGAATAGACGTGCTGAATCCCGTCCAGTGGCGATGTAGAGGGATGGACAGGGAGGGACTGAAGAGGGACTTCGGGGACAAGCTGGTATTCCACGGGGCGATGGACAACCAGATAACCCTTCCCTTCGGAACTGTCGAGGACGTCGAGAGGGAGGTCGTGGAGAACCTGAGGATCCTCGGCAGGGGAGGCGGCTACATTCTCGCTCCCTGCCACAACATCCAGGCGAACACTCCACCCGAAAACATTGTGGCCATGTACAGGAAGGGATACGAAGAGGGGTGGAAGGCTTACTGAACCGGACGCAGCTTCCTATACGGTGATACGGCCTCGTCTATGGCCCTCTCCATCTCCTCAACGGCCCTATCCAAGGCCTCTAGGTCCATCTTTGAGGCTTGGGGCGTAACCGGCCTCTGGTACGGCTTGATCTTCACGCCCTTTCTGGCGAGGTACAGCTTCTGAGAGTTGACAGCTCGCCCCGAGTAGGGGTCCGGCGCTTGGAACCTGACCCCCAGCAGCCTGCTCACCTCGAACTGCCTCCTCCTCGCTGTCTCCAGATCGAGCTTCATGAAGGCGTCGAAGATGGCCCTTATCAGCTCAGGATGGGTGTTGCAGCCCCCGCCTATGACTGCCCCAGCGCCGAGGACAAGCGAGGGCAGGAAGGCTCCTTCGTGCCCCGAGATCATGGTGAACTCCTGGTCTTTGGTGGCGTCGCAGAGCAGTCCGAAGCTCTGCATATCGCTCGTCGAGTACTTCATTCCTACGACTCGCTCGAGGCCTGCCAGCCTGTGGAGAAGAGACGGGGTCATGGCGTGGGGCGGCCTAACACCGGGCGGCTGGTAGATGACGATGGGAATGGTAACGGAATCGTTGACCTTCTTGTAGAAGTCGAAGACCTTGTCGGCAAAGTTCTCCGAGGGAACCAGGCCCAGGGGAAGGACGACAACGCCAGTGGCTCCCTGTCTCTCCGCGTACTTGCTGAGCTCCACTGTCTGACTGACGTAGAGCTGTTCGTCGTGTCCCGGCCCGATCCTTCCGTCGGGAAGGACGCCGGATGTGCCGGGCATCACGTAGATCTCGTCCTTCGCCTCAGATATAGAGACGTCTATCATGGTCTTGACTTCGTCGAACGAGAAGGTGAACATCTGTCCGACGCCGGACCTGGCGAATATGGTTGTCACTGCACCCGTGCTCTTCAGCCATCTCACCATGGCTCGGATTCCATCCTCGTCGAGGGACCCATCCTCGTTGAAGGCCGTGAGCATAGGGGTTATGACCCCAGTCAGGAACTCGGGCATCGGCCTGCCTGTAATCGGATGTGTAATCTCATCCATCTCGCTCGCCGGGGGCAAGTTCTCTACAAACAGATAAATGTGCATCACTCCGGCGAGATGGGCGACAAGGGGAAGAACATGAGGATG
>CAYWSC010000267.1:0-3268 GCA_964460695.1 Hadarchaeota archaeon (SeqCode) | reverse complement strand
AGCGGCTCTGTATGGTATCGAGCGAAAAAAAGCAGAGGCAAAGGCAGATGAGCTTCTCAGGGTCTTTGGGATCTCTGAGCGAAAAGATAGCAGGGTGAAGACGCTCTCAAAAGGGATGAAGCAGCGGCTCATGGTTGCCCGAGCCCTAGTCAATGAGCCTGAGGTTCTATTTCTCGACGAGCCCACCGACGGCCTAGACCCGGTGTCAGCCGAGACCATACGTGGCATCATCCTCGAGGAGAAGAAGGAGGGTGTCTCCATCCTGCTTACGACTCACGACATGATGGAGGCGGATAGGTTGTCAGATAGAGTGGCGTTCATCAACGAGGGGAAGATAGCGGTCATAGATACGCCTGAGAGATTGAAGCTGAAATTCGGAAGGCGCCTCTTGGTTGTGAGATTCCCCGATGGGACGGTGCAACGCCTCTCCCTCGACGATCCCGAGACGCCCTCTAAGGTCGAGGCGATCATTCGTCAGGGCAGAGTCGAGACGATGCATACCACGGAGGCTACTCTGGAGGAGATATTCATACAGGTGACGGGAAGGAGGCTCTGAGACGCCTTGACGGCGATTGCGGCGCTAGCCGCCAAAGACCTGGGGGAGATGTTTAGGAACAGGTTTACCGCCCTGATTACTATCCTCGTCATAGTTGTAATACCCATCCTCTACTCAGTTCTACCGTCCGAAGTGGAGGAGACGATGACCCTTGGCTTTTTTGCCCCGGGCCTAGAGGGATTGATTCGCGCAGCGGCAGAGTCCCAGGAGGGTCTCAGAGCGGTGTTCTATAACGACACGTCCTCAGTCGAACAGGCGGTGCTAGACGGTGAGGTCTCGGCTGGCCTAGTGATTCCAGCCAGCTTTCCTTCCGCCTCGCCTAGCATCAGACCGAGGATTACCGTTGTTGTCGCTTCTAGCATCCCAAGGGGAACCAGGAGGGCTGTCGAGATACTGGCTAAGGAGCTACTCAGCGCCCTCATGGGTCGGAAGCCTAAGGCGATACTTGACTACGAGATCGTCGGCGAAGACATGGTTGGCCGCCGTCTCCCCTACAGAGATCAATACAAGCCAATGTGGATAACGATGGTTCTGCTTGTTGAACTCATCTCTCTCTCCTTCCTGATAATCGAGGAAATCCAAGGCGGAGCCATATACGCAATTCTCGTCACCCCTGTCTCATCGGGCGAGGTGTTCGCAGCCAAGACACTGGTCGGTATGATGCTGGCCTCGGGGGAGGGAATAGCAGTCCTCGCCCTGATGGGTCAGTTCACCTCTCAAGTCGCCCTCCTGCCTCTGACCGTAAACATCGCCCTTGGAGCTTTGCTTGCCACTGGCTTTGCCTTCCTAGTTTCCTCCGTGTCCAGAGACGTGATGTCCTCGATGTCGTGGATGTTGCTATGCTACCTCATCCTGCTCATCCCTCCCATTGCAGTTGTCTTCCCCTCAGTTTCATCTCCCCTTCTGAGGATCTTGCCGTCATTCTACCTGGCCGACGCTTTCAACCAACTGCTGAACTTCGGGGCTGGCTTCAGCGACGTGGCCGGCGACTTCGCCTTCTTGCTGCTCGCTGACTGTGTCCTGCTCTGTCTCGGGTCATTAGCTCTCAAGAGGCGTTTTGAGTGAATCCAAGGCGTATCTGGAGGGTTATGGAGAAGGATATCTCCCAGGGAAGTCGCAGCTTCATCTTCATTTTCGTGGTGCTTACCCCTTTCATATACACGCTCGTGTTCAACCTGATGTTTGGAGGATTCATGAAGGAACAACCTGTCCTCGGAATCGTCGATCTAGACGATTCAAAGATTCCAGAGATCGCCCAGAACATCGACTCGTGGAAGGTGAAGGAGTACAGGAAGCGGGCGGATCTTCTGAGAGCCCTAGAGTCTGGTGCAATCGATGGCGGTGTAGTGCTGGAGCCAGACATCGACGAGTTGATCGAGAGCGGGGAACTGGTCCACCTCACGCTGCAACTCTCGGGAAGGAGTCTAGCCTCTCACAGACTCATCATTCAGAGCTCTCTGTTAGCCGTTATTGAGGAACTTTCACAGGAGACGGCCCCCGTTGATGTAAACGTCACAGTCGTGGGGAAGGGCAGGGAACTCTCTGCGAGGGACAGATTTACGCCGCTGATCATACTGGTCGTCATCATGGTCGGCGGGTTCTCGCTTACCTCGATGGGCATCGTCGAGGAGCGGGAGTTGAAAACATACACCGCGATTTCCGTTACCCCAACCACCCTCGGGGACTTTCTCTTCGCCAAGGCCCTGCTAGGCTTCATCATGTCCGTCTTCTGTACGCTGATAACGCTGATTCTCAACGGCGTCGCTACCTGGCACTACATCTCGGGAGTAATGCCATTTGTCCTGCTTGGAGGGGTCTTCGCGGTGGAGCTAGGACTACTCCTTGGGACATTGACAAGGAGTACCATGGAGCTTCTTGCTGCGATCAAAGGGATAGGCGCTCTTCTCTTCGCACCCGCTCTAGTGATGCTGTTCCCGTCAATTCCCCAGTGGATATCGAAGGTCTTCCCAACCTACTACATAATCGATCCCATAATCAAGCTGACTATGATGGGAGAACCGCTCGCGTCTCTGATCGGAGAGTTCTTGACACTGGCGGGGATGGTTTTGGCCTGCGGGGTCGCGGTGTCCATCGTCATTCGATCGCGCGTGGTTGAGTTCTAGGGTGCGCCCGGTATGAGGTGATTGTTGAATGGAAAGGGCATCTGGAGATGAGGTGCAAACCTTGAGGCAGAATTTAAGAGGCTCCAGCGACAGAGGCAAGATCGTCATGAATGATCGACGGCTCGTGGCGCTGCTTATCGTCTCAGTGGCGCTCTCCTTGTCGGTTTCGGTCTCTGCCAGGGTCGACCCGGAGACCAACAAGATAAGATACCTGATGATTGGCGAGATCAAGGCAGAGCATCAAAGTGCGACCGCCTATATGCGTGCGGATCCAAAGATCGATTTAACACTTATCCCAGCGGGAGATGTCGCCGACCCGAAGACTAGCAAGAGATTCGTGAGGATCTACATCCCCAGGACTGAGGCGCAGCTGAGATCGAACTTCGACGTCGTAGAGCTCTTTGACTTCGTGCCATACATACTTCAGGACAAGCACATCAAGTGGATCAGGGATGCCGTCTACGAGGACGGCGTGGGCCTCGCCCTCACGGAGATGGGATGGTACGGGGTCACCGACTGGACGGGCAACGACGCCGCCGCGTGGATGGCAACGGTTCTGTACGATGCGTATCCCGTTGACCTTGTGATA
>CAYWSC010000266.1:1489-3269 GCA_964460695.1 Hadarchaeota archaeon (SeqCode) | reverse complement strand
TCTGGTCCTCATCCATATTCATAGGATTGGTGGCTGAGACCTACGGCTTGCAGAAAGAATCAACCGCATAATGCAGCCGTGCTATCATGCAGCCGTGCTATGGATTGGCTTCAATGTAACTTTTAATTTGCAAAGATGTGAGTGCTAGACGGTATGCCGCACCTAAAGATCCGACTTCGCCGAGGCGCCGTCTTCCTGGCGCTGCTGGTGCTAGCCCTGGGGCTTTCCATGTATCTTTCAAAGATTGCCTACAGCGATGTCAATCTCGGTGACGGCGAGGGAGGAAACAACCTCCTGCTCGACGACGATTTCCAAAGCTACCAGATGGGAGAGTTCCCAACCAACTGGAGTATCGAATCGCCTGGCTACGGGACAAGCGGTATGTACGTGGAGGAGCTGGTCTTCGAGCCAGGGAACAAAGTCCTACACATGATGAGCGCGAGCAACAAAAGGGCGGTGGTCGTCCACAACCTAACCCCTGAATTCGGGAACATATCTGTCTGTCTGTCAGTAAAGATAACGGAAAAGAAGCCCTTCCTAGAGATAGATGACCCGGTGGCCCTCGCCGTAGGGTTGGAGACGACGACGGGGAGGAAAGTACCTCTAGTCCGGCTAGGGCGTAGCGACAACCAAACCGTGCTGCCCTTCAACAAGTGGTACTCACAGGATGCATGGCTGCCTGTATGTGCCTGGGTGAATCTTGAAGACGGGTCAACCTCGGTCTACATCTGGCAGAGGCTGGTCGGCAGAACCAATGTTGGCAACGTAACGACGGAGGAGGTTCGCTCCCTCTACCTGATGCTGGGCGGCGGTGCTTGGTATGAAGGCCGGTTCGACAACATAGTGGTTAGGGAATATCCCATTGGGGAACTAGGATGGCTTTGGATCCTTGGATGGGCCGTGCTGAGCGCGGTTCGTCACGTTGGGAGGGAGCTGCAAAGCTCTGTCCGTCGGGTGGTTCACCAGGTTTCTTGATGAATCATGGACTCTAGGGGTCTCCTAGTCGATGTCCCGACCTTGGACGGATATCCGAAGGGAAGAACCGTCAGAAGGTGAAGTTCTTCAGGAACGCGGAGGATTTCCTTAACCCTCTCCCTGTCTAGGCTGCCTATCCAACACGTGCCTATGCCCATCTCCCATGCGGCCAGAGCCATGTTTTGAACGGCGCCTGACCCGTCTATCAGGTGCCAGCGGCTCGAAGGATCCGTAACGACCGCCACCGCCACCGGTGCTTGGGATATGAAAGAGCCGTACCTAGCCAGCGAGGCAATCCTTCGCAGCGTCTCCCTGTTCCTTATCACGATGAAGTGCCACGGCTGACGGTTAACCGCGCTGGGGGCCCATCTGGCTGCCTCAAGAATTCTTTCCAGTGCCTCATCGGGAACGGGCTCGTCTTTGAACGAACGGATAGAACGTCTGCTAAGGATGCACTCGAATACGTCCATGCCAAGGGACAGACCGGGGCGGCTGAAAAGTCTTCTTCTCACCTTTCCCCTCCTCCGTCCATCGGGACCGAACTCATTTGAGGTCGAGCCAGACGGGGCTTGTCCACGCCATCTCGCCGTCAACCTGTCTCACGCGAAGGTAGTAGAAGAGAAAGGGATGGCTGCTGAAGCGGCATTGGGGAAGGGCCACCAGAGCTGGTGGATCGGTGTCGATGAACTGAAGTCTGACGTCCCTTCTCCCGAGGTTCCTCCACACCCGGATCACTTGGTTGTTTCGAATAACCTCAGCGGAGGATATCTCGTTGGTGCCGTAGACTTCGAGCTCAACCTTTCGC
>CAYWSC010000266.1:0-1389 GCA_964460695.1 Hadarchaeota archaeon (SeqCode) | reverse complement strand
GGGGTTGGAGTCGTCGGCGGATGTTTCCGAGCTGCCCCAGACGGAGTATATCTCGACTAATCGTTCTTTCTCGGGATCATGCTGAGTCCAGTCGCAGAAGTTTCCTTCGTACGCGGTGTGATGGGGAACTACGAGGGCATCGTGCTCCTTTAGAGCTTGGAACAACTTGTCGGGCCTGTCGTATTCGCCCGTCTCGGACCGGAGCATCGGCCCGCATCCTCCCGCGTAGTAGACGTTTCTATCGCCGTCACCGTTTCTCCTCCACTTTGCCCACTCATATCCCAGGAGCGTTATGAAGTCTCCTTCTTGGTTGTATCTCTCTGCGGCGGCGATCGTCGCTTGCCACATGTCCTCGGTTGTCTCGAATCTGTGGTCATGGTCGGTGACCGATCCGAAGTCGAGGCGGGAGCCAAACTTCATGTTGTTGTAGCAGAGGTCGATCGAACCTGCGCCGTCGGACAGTTCCGTGTGCTCGTGAATCAGGCCCCAGAGAAGGTGCTCGCCGCGTGTCGGAATGATGGGGTTGCTCTCAGCGACGAGTCCTTCCCTCGGCGCCCTGACTCGGATTCTCGTCACTGTCTCTGTGTCTAGGCTCAGTCCATCTATCTCTATTGCACCAGCTGGATTGACGGGAGGGTTCCTCGTGTCTACGAGAACAGTGCCGGCTGACGACTCCACCACCAGCTGCGCGGGTTTTTCCGGGGAGATGTTGCCGTACCTGTCCTGCGGCCTTACCAGTATTGCGAACTCGGAATTCCTGGCAACTGTCGAAGGCGCGATGACTTTCAGATGGTCCAATGCTCCACCTGTGATGTCTAGGACGAAGGCACACACCCAGGCTACCTCATGGCTGCGTATTTCTCCTGGCGGAGGTTCGGCGGCAACAGCCATGAAGACGTTCTTACACGCAAAATTCGGTGCTCTTATTCCGCGAGATCCATAGACCTGGTCTCCAAGCACGAATCTCAGGCGTGTTCCAGCACTCAGGACGCCCCCAGGAATCCTAAAAGCAACACTCATCATTTCGTGAGGACGCGTTGGGTGCCACCGTGGAACAGGCTCCAGACGAGTATCCTTGCCGGCGTAGGCCGAGACGTATCCCTCTGACCGCGGGTCGTCGTTCTGGCAAAACATGTCCAGTTTGATCCACCTATGCCCGCCAAGAAGGAGCCGTAGATTCTCTGCGTGTACTTCCTTCGAGAGCCGGGCACTCAACGTCCAAGTTCCCCATTCGCCTGCACGCATGATGGGTGGGTCGACCGCTCCCAGTTGGACGTCCGGTGGAATTCTGAGTGGTCGCGTGTCGCGAGGCGACCTAGACGTACCTTCCATATTTCCTCGCCATCTCGGAAAAGGCCTTGAACGTGTGAAGGGTGACATCGGGAGGAA
>CAYWSC010000265.1:0-3297 GCA_964460695.1 Hadarchaeota archaeon (SeqCode) | reverse complement strand
TATGGGGGCAGCCCCGGCTGCTTGGAAGCCCAGCATCCTCGGCTTTTCTCCAATTCGGCCCGCTTGGTGGTACTCGTTGAACCCCTGCCAGTAGGCCGTTATGTTGCCGGCGTTTCCCACCGGGATGCACAGGTAGTCGGGAGCGTCTTGAAGCTGGTCGCAGATCTCGAAGGCAGCTGTCTTCTGCCCCTCGATTCGAAATGGGTTTATCGAGTTTACAAGCGTGACCGGATAGCTCGAGGTGATCTCCCTGACGATTCGCAGGGCATCGTCGAAGTTGCCCTCCACCGCTATGACTGTGGCACCGTGGACGAGGGCCTGGGCCAGCTTGCCCCTGGCTATGGCCCCCTTCGGAATGCACACCACTGATCTGATCCCAGCTCTCGCCGCATAGGCAGCGGCCGATGCCGAGGTGTTCCCGGTTGATGCGCACATAACCATACGGGACCCCTCCTCCACGGCTTTAGAGACGGCCATGGTCATCCCTCTGTCCTTGAAGGACCCCGTGGGGTTCAACCCCTCGAGCTTGAAGTACAGGTCGACCCCTGCCTTTGGGCCTATCGTTGTTGATTTGACGAGCGGTGTGTCGCCTTCGTTCAGCGTCACGATCGGCGTCTTCTCGGTGACCGGCAGGAACTCTCTGTACTCCTCTAATACGCCTCTCCATCTCCTTCTCAGAGCTTGTCCTCCACCCGTATGCATGCACTGACCTCCCTGATGACTTCCAAGTCCGAGATCCTGTCCAGAGCGCGTCTTATGTTCCTCTCTCGGGCCATGTGGGTCATGAAAACCAGGTCCACTACCTTCTTCTTCTCTTCGGTTTGAATGACGCTTGCAAGGCTTATGTCCTCCTCCCCGAAGACGCCCGCTATGCTCGCCAGGGCTCCAGGCCTGTCCACGACCCTGAGCCTGATGTAATATCTGGTGACGAGGTCTTCGATGTTGAGGACGTCCGTGGCGATGGAAGTCGGCAGTCCGCTCTCGAAACCACCCCTGGAGTTGGAAAGTATGGACCTTGAGGCGTCCAGGATATCGGCCACAACGGCGCTTCCAGCAGACGGGCCCCCGGCGCCCGTCCCGTAGAACAGCCCTGGACCGGCTGAGTCGGTGTTCACGAAGACTGCGTTGTATATGTCTACCACAGAGGCCAGGAGGTGCGTCCTAGGTATCAACGTTGGGTGGACTCGGAGCTCCAGACCGTCGTCAGTTCTCTTGGCAACGCCAAGCAGCTTGAGCGAGTACCCAAGGTCAGAGGCGTACTGGATGTCCTTCCTGTCCACGTTGCGGATGCCTTCTCTGTAGACCATGTCCACGGTTACCCACTTTCCGAAGCAGATGGATGCGAGGATGGCAATCTTGTGGGCGGCATCGAGACCGTCTATGTCGTATGAGGGATCGGCCTCTGCGTAGCCCTTTTGCTTTGCCTCCTCCAGTGCCTCGTCGAACCCTATCCCTTCCTGGCTCATCTTGCTAAGGATATAGTTGGTGGTTCCGTTG
The DNA here is from genome assembly GCA_964460695.1 of Hadarchaeota archaeon (SeqCode). Taxonomy (GTDB): domain Archaea; phylum CAYQAE01; class CAYQAE01; order CAYVLA01; family CAYVLA01; genus CAYWSC01. The sequence continues at coordinate 1,800 of CAYWSC010000265.1, read as the reverse complement.
ACGATTCCATAGACCTCCAGGACGTTGTTGCCCGCCAGTCCCTGGTGGATGCCCCTGAGGAGGGGGATCCCGCCTCCCACAGATGCCTCGAAGTACAGGCCCGCGCCATGCTTCCTTGCCAGTGATACCAGCTCGGCCCCGCTTCTGGCGATGACCTCCTTGTTGGCGGTTACGACCGTCTTCCCAGACTCCAGTGCCTTGGTGATGAAGGATCTCGCTGGCTCGAGGCCCCCGATGAGCTCCACAACGATGTTTATCTCGGGGTCCTGCAGAACGTGCTGAGCATCGGTCGTGAACACGTCTGCAGGGATACCGAGTCTCTCGGCGGCATTGGGATCTCTATCTGAGGCCTTTTTCACCGAGATTCTTGCTCCAAGACGTGTTTCGAGGCGCCTCCTCTCCTTCGTAAGGATGCGGTACGTCGCACCTCCGACCGTTCCTAGGCCTATCAGCCCCACCTTGACCTCGTCCATCTGGGCCACCTAGACGCTGTCAACGCTTTCGCTCAACTTCTGAAAGTCCCTGAGCTTCCTACTGGAGGGCAGGTTGATCTTGAAGACGCACCTGTCCTGGTAGTTTCCAATACACTCTATCTCCTCGACTTCCACTTCTTCAAGCAGTATGTGGGATAGAATGCCTTCAAGTATCCCGGTGATCACAAAACAAGAGGGCCCGTCGCCGCGGTACTCCCGCGAGGAGAACGAGTTTTCGATGGTGACGAGCTGTTTCTCCACGTCTATGGACACGCTGTCGCCTATGCCTCTCGCCTCAAGAATCCTCTCCCATATTCGCACGTTGTTGGTCAAGCTCCCTATTGCGTCGAGCCAGTACTCTGCCATCACCTCTCCGAAGGTACGGCCCATCCTCTTCAACACCTTCGGATTGACATGCCTCTTCATCTCGGACCACTCGCTCAGGCCTATTGGGAATATGTCCCTGTCCATCATCCTGAGCCCCCTGAAGTGGGCGTCGAATATCACGTCCTTGGTAACCTGGTAGGTCAAATCGTAGACCAGCTTGGTCGCCATGACCTCCTCCCTTATGGTCTTCATGTCGACATCGCAGTCCGTTATGTCGACGAAGGCGCTGTACCGCCCCTTAACACCTCTCTCGGCGGTGTCGAACCATCCCATCTTCAGGTCTATTCCATGTCTCGCCAGGATTGAGAGAACCGTGCTCTGAGCCCCAGGAACGTCCCTCAGGAGCATGGAGATCTGGGCGAGCTTCCTCCCCTTGGAGATGTAGTAGATTCCTATATCCCTATCGCCCATAGTTCTTTGAGCCATTCAATCGCCTTCCCTCATCTGAATATCTTTGTCAAGGGGTGGCCGGGGGCGGGACGCGTCCTGTACTCCCACCTGTTCTGGTAGGCGGAGAACGCGTCGACGGCGGCGATAGCCCACGTAACCCATGGTGCATATCCAATCGGACCGTACATGACGAAGTCTGCTCCAAGGACGACCGATGTTATGGTCGCGGCTACGTGTGCAGACCTGTAGACATCTCGATCGGATCTGACCCGCGTCCACTGCGTGGTGGCATTGCTAGCCCCACAGCCCGTTGGCAGGCCGAGGCGTTCCTTGACCATGAAGCATGCCTTGCTTGCCGTCCCGATGCTGGGAACGTCTAGGACCATCGTGTCAACGAGAAACTTCCTAAAGCCCGCTCTCTTCGCGGCCGGCAAAAGGTCCTTCTCGAGCATCTCGATCCTGCCCTCGGCTGACATCACCCTCTTATCGAAGGTGAGAAGGACGCAGGTCTCCAGATCGAGGTCCTCGAGTGCTGAGATCTCCGCCTCTG
>CAYWSC010000264.1:0-3300 GCA_964460695.1 Hadarchaeota archaeon (SeqCode) | reverse complement strand
GACGGCGGCGCGGCGGGCCTTCTTAGAGAGCTCGGAGCTACTGTAGAGAGTGTCGTCAATATCGAAGAAGATGTATCTGACCAACGCCATCAGCCAAACTCGAAAAGTGTCCTCTGCCTACTTTTATAGTATCTCAGATCCTCCTCTTTGAACCCGAAGCTTGACAGTATCCTCATGCTTGGCGGTAGAATCTGGCTCTTGATATAGTACTCGGCATCGTAGTCCTCCGGCGAGACCTGCCCGACCGGCTTGGCCCTATCCCCCACCTTACCGCCTCCCCTCTTGACTATGTAGTCTATCGCCTCTCCCCGCGACACCTCTCTTCCGCCGCTGGCAAGCCTCCTTGCAACTGCGACGTGTGGAGCCTCGGCCTCGTAGCTGTGGATGGACTTGGTCATCCTAGTGGATATTACGAGTTCGTCGAGGGACACTCTTCGTTCGGCTACCCTCCTAATCGCATCGCGCACCACCTGGGCCGCCCTCTCGGGGTCACCGTCCCTCAGGATGGTCTCAAGGACCTTTCTCTGGGTCTCCTTCGCTATGGGCGACCAGTCCCGCCTGACCGCCTCTAGCCCCCTTGTCACTATTCGCCCCGAGCGGTTTATCAGGGCATACCTCTTCTTGCTGACGAAGAAGCCTCTAGGATAGAAGTCCTCGAACTCTAGCTCTATCACGCCTGGCAAGGCTTCGTTTATCCTGCGGAGAAGCTGCTTGGCACCGTCCAGGAGGGCATCCGCGCTCTGCTCCCTAGTTATGAATACGGAGTCGGTATCCGAATAGACAACCTCGAATCCGTCCTGCTTGGCCATCTCTATTGCTCTTTGAATGTAGTACCTGCCCCAGGCAGCCACGCTCTCCGCACACTCCTTCGAGTACCACCGCGCCCTCGGGTAGCCCATGTAGCCGTAGAAGGAGTTGGACAGCACCTTCAGGGCCCTCTGCATCGCGTCTCTCTCCTTGTATGGTTCGGATGAGGGATCCATCGGGGCCATCTCTGCCTTGATCTGGGACCTCCTGTCGATGAGGGCCTGAAGAATCGATGGTATGAATCCCCTCTTCTTGATGCAGAAGTGGTGGCCGGTGGGAGAGACGTTCTCTCCGCGGCAACACTCGCAGTCGATCGTCGACAGATCCACGTTATGGGTTACTATTATGGCTGGGTACAGGCTCCGAAAGTCCAACGAGACGATGTCTTGGAGGAGGCCCTTCTTCGGCTCCAAGACGAATCCGCCGACGTATGTCTCCCTCTCCCTGCGGTGGAACTCCTGTTCGCTCGGCCTGTTCGGAACGAGCTCGCCTCGACGGTATGCCTCCCTTACTAGGAGCCACTCGACCATCTGGGAGTTTCCCATGCGGCAGACGTCCGAGAGCAGTTGCTTGGTCTGCCTCGACAGCTCCACTAGAGTCGGGAGGTATTCCCTTGATATCCGTAGGGTGGCCTCCACGTCGGAGGCGCAGTACCTGCCTAGCCTCCTCAAGGCCTCAGGGTTCTTCGTGCTCCACAGGTCGTGGATCTCGTGGGGCAGAAGCTCGACCTTCTCTTCTCCGAACAGGGCCTTGTACACCTCTGAAAGCGTGTAGCTGGGGAGGTTTACCATCCTTCGCACAACGGGATACAGGTCGATGCTCATCCTTCCCCTTATGATCGATCTTCCGAGGATAGAACCTGGCTGGTAGGCCACCTCGGATGTATCCCTCCCAAGTTCCAGTCTAACTCCGTTTAGGGAGGCCCTCTTCTTGAGGAACGGAAGGTCGAAGGAGTCGGAGTTGTAGCCCACGATCAGGTCGTAGTCGCCGTCCTGTACGGTCGAGACGAATGTGGATATCATCCCTCTCTCGTCGCCGCAGTCCATCAGGTTCTCGCCATCTGTGCCGTAGGTTAGAATCCTCGTTCCACTGGAGTCGGCAAGGCCGATCATCACCACCGGGTCCCGCGTCGCGTCCGGTGCCGCCCTAGATGCGACCTCTATGTCAAAGGCGAGGACCCTGAGCTCCGAGGGATTGGTATAGACCTCGCTCGTCGCGACTACGTCCGAATCATCGAGAGCCGTGTCAACATGCATATCCGATTCGGCCTCTTGTCCCTCAAGAACAGCTAGGCCGAGCGGGTGGATGCATCTGTCAATGATGAACCTCCTCTTGAAGAGGATGTCCTTCTCGTAGGTATCCTCGACTGCCGGGACGGACTCGAGAAAGCTCCTAGCACGCCTCACGTTTCGGGGGCTGTCCAGATCCACCCTTACGACCCTTATCGTCTTGCCCAGCCAGCTTCTCTCCACCGTGGATGCGGAGGTCACGTGGGCCCTCTCAGAGACCTCTGCAGAGACCAATCTCCTGGCCAAGTCATCTGGATCTACGTCCTCGCGGGGCTTGCAGTAGATGTATGGACGGAACTTCCTGTGGAGGGCGACGAAGGTAGATCCGTCTCTAGTCCTGCCGAAGATTCGAATTACTGGAGAGCCCTCTTGAGTGACGTAATCCACCTCGTAGACAAATCCTTCGAGCCTCGAGCGCACCACCCCAAACAATTCCGTGGCCGGAGTTAATAGATGGAATTGATACACCGCCCGCGAATGTACCAAATCGAACAACAATGATTGCGACGTAGCAAGAGCGGCCCAGTAGAGAACCTCGTGATCATAGTAGGCGGGCGAAAACTTATTAAGAGTCCATGGTGGAGGGTCGGTCACCTGTGCGTGAGGAAACTAATCTGTAGTCATACGCACGGAGTGATCTGTATGAAGAAGAACGAGATGCGCTGGATGGGGGTTTTGGTCATCCTCCTTGTCGTAGGATCGATCATCGCCCTATCCGGCTGTATAACCAAAGAAAAGGATTCAGATGGAGATGGAATCCCGGACAGTGAAGACAAGTATCCAGGAGAGGACGACCATCTATACCTAGATGATGACAAAGACGGAGTGATAAACAAGGACGACAAGTACCCCGGCAGAAACGACACCATGTTCGGCGGGACCTTCGTGAGATGGTCTTCGGAGCCATCCACACTCGACCCAGTAATGGTCACCGACCAGGCCTCCTATGAGATGTGTGTGAAGATCTTCGACACCCTTGTCCAGTTCAAGCCCGGAACAACCGAGGTAGAGCCAGATCTCGCCAAGTCTTGGGACGTGTCGAGCGACGGAACCGAGTACACCTTCTACCTTAGAGAGGGCGTCAAGTTCCACAACGGCAGGAACCTGACGGCGCAGGATGTCAAGTACTCGATCGACAGGCTCATGGCCAACGAGACCGCCTCGCCGAGGAAGGGCTTCGCAGACGACATAGAGTCGGTAACTG
>CAYWSC010000263.1:0-3317 GCA_964460695.1 Hadarchaeota archaeon (SeqCode) | reverse complement strand
GGCACCTTCTCGACCCTGCCGCTCTTCCAGGACTTCTCAGCGGTCTCCATCACGGCGATCACGCGGCGGGCCTCCTCGGGCTTGACGGCAAGCTCCTTTCCCCTTAGAAGGTGGTCTGCAACGTTTCTGTAGAACTGTCCCCACTCGGTCTTCTGGTACTTGACCTTCACCTCGGCCGGCAGCCCCCTGAGGAAGGTGCTGACCTGGAACTGCTCTCCTATGTCAAGGACCCCTCCCTTGGTTCCAAGAATCCTCCACCTCGGCTTCCCGACGCGCGCTATCGAGGAGAGCTGGAAGTCGGCCACGGTCCCTGACTCGAAGCGAATTATCGCCCTCACGTCGTCCTCATTGGTCACATCCTTCCAGACTAGTTTCTGGGAGAAGCCGACGATGCCCACGATCTTCTCGGGGATCAGGTTGAGTATCCAGTCTATGAAGTGGGCGCCCCAGTCGTACATTGCGCCTCCAGATATCCTCTTGTCCGACCTCCACCACTTCCCGGGGTGGCCATATCCCCCTGCGAAGGCCTCTACCTGGAAGACTCTGCCTATCAGCCCCTTCCTCAGTATGTCCTTCAAGGCGAGGAAGTCGCCATCCCACCGGCGATTGTGAAATACCGTTAGCATCCTGCCGTTGCGTTCGGCCGCCTCGATCATGCGTGTTGCCTCGTCGACCGTTATGCACATCGGTTTCTCGGTGATGACGTGCTTCCCGGCCTCGAGGGACCTTATGGCCAGAGGGGCGTGGGTGTTGTGGGGGGTGACGATGGTGACGAGGTCGAAGTCCTCGTCCAGCAGCTCGTCTAGGTCTGTAAAGGTCTCTATGTCCGGAAAGTCCTTCTCGGCCGCACGGGTCCTGCGCTCATCCACGTCGCAGACCGCGAAGAGCTCTAGACCCGGCGTGTTCAGTATGTAGTTGCAGTGGGCCTTCCCCATGTTGAAGGATGGCCCGTACCCGACCACTGCGCATCTGATCGCCATGGAAACGCCTCCAGGGTGACTGCGGCCGGCTGAATGCCGGTGCTTAAAGATGTCTACGTTCCTCCCGGCGTGAAGATGACTGCCTTTCTCCTCCTGAAGACCTTGTCGAAGAGCAGTGAGAGGATCTCCGCGACCGTCAGCCCCTCGTACATCCTACGTCTGAAAACCTTCTCGGTCGGTGTTAGGGGCCTATCCTCCTCCACCTTTGCCGCAACCGAGGAAGAGATGTTCGACAGTCCGCGAAAGAATTGTATCTCCATCTTCTTCATCTTCAGTCTGCGCAATGAGTTGAGTTCGGTCTCCTTTTGGCGAATCAGTTCGTCGAGCGTGCTAGCCGTCTCCTCCTCGCCCGTACTCATGCATCCAACTCCAGTAAACTTGACCAAAAGTGATTGTCTCGGATCCTATAAAGTTTCTTCCCTAGGCCCTCCATCGTCGAAAAGGAAACCTAAAGTCATACCCCCTTCTCCTCAGGTGGCTGGACTCGTGCTGTTCGCACCGGAGAAGCCTTTTAAGGGGTCTACGCCTCCGGCCGGAGGCGGGTGTCGGATTGAAATACGCGACCCTTTGCAGCATATCCGAGGCATGCCAGCCTGGGGGAGAAGAAGCCCGGCTTCGCGCCTTGGAGAGGGCTATCGACGAGGCTTCGATGAACGATCCGGACATCATATGCCTCCCGGAGGCTCTCAACATGCGGGGACACCCGATTGAACGGGTATCCCGGATTGCAGAAACAGTGGAGGGACCGTTCTGCAAGAAAATCTCCGAGAAGGCACGTGAATATTCCACGTACATACTCTGCCCCATCATTAGGAGGGACGGGCCGGTGATACACAACTCCGCAGTCTTCTACGGCCCTTCTGGAGATATAGAAGGGATCTACGACAAGAACCATCCCACCATAGGGGAGCTCGAGTCGGGAATTGCCCCCGGGCGATCGGGAACCGTGTTCGAAACCGAGTTCGGAAAGATAGGGGTGGCGATATGTTTCGATATCAACTTTCCAGACATAAGGCAGTACTACGCCGAGGGGGAGGTCCAGGTCGTCCTCTTTCCCTCCATGTTTCCCGGCGGCAAGCTGCTCGAGGCATGGTCTATTGAGATCGGCTGCTACTTGGTCTCGGCCACGACGGGCTGCAGGGGAGCCATACTCGACCCTCTTGGCAGAGTCCTGTGCGAATCGAGCGAGTACAGTTCGATCCTATCCAAGCGGGTCAACATGGATTTCAAGGTCTTGCACTTGGACTACAACCACGAAAAGTTCGGTAGACTCAAGAAGGCCTACAGATCCAAGGTAGCCATCGACGTATCGAGGCCAGAAGCCATCGCCGTCCTCAGCAGCGAGAGTGAGGACGTTACGGTCGATCAGCTGATGCGCGATTTCTCCTTGGAGTCCAGATACCGCTACCTTGTCCGGTCGATGGGAGTGGCCCTGCGGATGCAAAGCAGGGCTTGAGACGTTCCGATCCCGGTCAAAGTTATCTTTCCGTGACGCGAAGGATTCCCGTGGTCTCGATAAGGGCCGCGACATCGGTATCGGTGCTTTTGGCTCCTTTTCGAACCTCTCGTGGTTCCTCAGGAACGTATGTCATAGGCACTGGAGAGAATTGCAAGATACACTTGAGAACCACAGCCCATGGCCACATCGACCAAACGTATGTTCCAGCCGAGAAACTCGCTATGGCGAATTTCGGCGACTTGTATGATGGGAACCACTACGTTCAGTCCAAGAAACTTGTCCTCGAGACGACCTAATAGTGAAGAAGAGGTGGCCAACGGATCGATGACACTGGGAAGACCCCGGACGGAAGTCTCAAGAGGCGTGTGGGGGTGTAGAATCGCCATCCGATGAAGCCGCTAGTGGATGTTCTAACGGAGGTTCTAACAGTGTGGTAAGTGCTGCGAAAATGTTCCTTGGCGCCATGGGTTGCTTGTGCACCTTGGTGTCGGCTTTTTCTCTGGTGAGAGGTGGGGGGACGCTTCTCTGGGTAGGGTTGCCTGTTGGTCTGTATCTGCTGATCTGGGGTCTCGGAAGCATCTCAGTGGCAGTGGGTCTGGGAAAAGCGAGGCCGTGGGCTGGGACGGCAGGTGTAGGGATCATTTCAACCTCATTGATTGTAGGTTGGTCCCTCTTCGCAGAGACATGGTGGATCCTTCTAGGTGCATGTGCTCTTCACTTCGTATTTCTGTATCTCGTTGTATCGGCCTTGGCTATGCAAGGTCTGCCGATTTCCAAACAACGGTTCCTTCTGAGGCTCTCTGCAGTCCTGCTCATAGGATTCTTCGTGGGTGGATGGGCAAGGGCTGTTGCGCGTTTTACCTTGCTCGGTGGCAAGA
>CAYWSC010000262.1:0-3322 GCA_964460695.1 Hadarchaeota archaeon (SeqCode) | reverse complement strand
AGGTTTGACTCAAGGACGAACTACCCCAGGAGGGCACACTACTTCCCCATTGGCGGCGGATATGTAGAACTGGCAAAGAGGTACCGCTCCGAACTCATCCGATCCGGACGGTACGCTAGCTTGAGAGAGAAGACGCGGAGCGACCCAGAGGTAGCTCAGCTGGCAGGGGCGCTGCTTGGCCACCGACGGCTGTCGGTCGAGGGAGAGGACTCTTCTCAGACAAGCGCATATGCCTTCTTCAAAAGGTGTCTGGAACAGGGATTCGACAGAGTTGTCGTTCACAACGTGTGGAGGGGAAGGCCAGATGATATGGAGAAGGCCAATCAGTACGCCAAGAGCCTGTCCCCCGGCTTCAGACTCTCGGTGTACGAGAACTTCGTTGACACTATCCGACCCGAGGAGTATCCCGAGAAGGAAGGCCGGGCCCCTCTGCCGAGGTTCGACGAGTCGATCCTCCTAAGGATGAGGGATCTCTCTCCCAGGCCGAACTGGAGAATTAGGCGCAAGGGCCAACCTGACGTCTGGACTCTGACGGTTTGTCCGTCCAAGCGTCTGGAGGTCGCCCGCCCAGAACTCATGGAGATGCGAAGGGTGCTCGGACGGGGATCAATATACATCGACGTGGAAGGTGCACTTCCACTGCTAGACTGCTTCGACCCGCGTCACCCGGTCACAAAGAGCCAAGACGCCTCCAACAGAATCAGGCTCCTCCGGGAGGTGAAGAAGCTCTTCGGGGTCGTCACCACCGAGTCCCTTCCCCAGGACTTCCTGTGCGGGACGATCGATGTCGGCTCGTATTTCTCAGTATTTCCCCATAGCGGTTTTGGAAACAGCGAGTTCAGGATAATGCCCCCCTTGATACCGGTCCCGCTCCACCCCCTTGTCTGGCACGGATCGATTCTCAACCAGACGGCGACGGGAACGACATTCTATCAGTCAGACCCGCCTCACGCCGCCCTCTACGGATGGCTGGCCGACACCCTTGATGACAAGGGGAGGAGGATCTCGTACAAGCTGCGTGACACCGCCTTCGAGGAGATGGTTAGTCACGAGTTTCTAACAGGCCCCCGGGTGGTGGTTGGCCCCGACGACGCATTTCACTGTGACGACGTTCAGCTCTCCAAGTTTTCGGATGGAACCGTCGTGGTGGCCAACTTTTCGAGCCTTCCGTACACGTGGGGATCCGCCAAGATCCCGCCTATGGACTTCCTGATCTACAACGAGAGGCTTGCCCTGAAAACCTCATGTATTCGAAAGGACGAGACAGGCGAGGTGCTGATCTCCATCCTCGTCGAGAATACCTGGGACTTAGGTATACCCGCTTCGGAGCTAGAGATCATGGCCAGAGGCGCCTGGTTCTCCACAAGTCCAGTTGCAACCGCCCGCGTCCCAGCCCTCGAACCTGGGGAACGCTTCCGGGTGACCAAGAGGATCAGGGCGCCACGGATGGGAAGAATTTGGATGGTGTCGAGGATCTCAATACCTATGGATCCTCCTTGGGCAGTCACCGATATCGCAGAGTGCGGGCCGGCGTAGCACAGGCTCGGAGGAGACGGGCTGGGTGGCGCCTCTGCTCCCAGAGACTGACGTTTGGAGTCGTCATACAAGAAAGTTATTAACACCGTTTCCCGAGATGGATGTGCATGTCCAAGGACCTTCTCCGCGAAGTGAGGAGCCTGAAGAGGAAAAAAGGGGCCATCATACTGGCCCACAACTACCAGAGACCCGAGATCCAGGCGGCGGCGGATTTCGTCGGCGACTCCCTAGAGCTAAGCGTTAGAGCATCCAGAACCGACAGCGACCTTGTCATATTCTGCGGCGTCACCTTCATGGCCGAGACCGCTAAGATCCTCTCCCCAGAGAAGAAGGTCGTGGTGCCTAGGAGGGATGCCCGCTGCCCCATGGCGGACATGGTAACCGTCGAGCAGCTGAGGGATCTGAAGAGGAAGCACCCGGATGCCAAAGTTGTCTCATATGTCAACACAAATGCCGACGTCAAGGCCGAGTCGTACATCTGCTGCACCTCCTCAAACGCCCAGGACGTTGTTGATTCCGTTCCATCGCACTCCGTCATCTTCGTTCCGGACGAGAATCTCTCCCACTTCGTATCCAGAACCTCTAAGAAGAAGATCATTCCCTGGAGGGGCTTCTGCCATGTCCACCAGAGGATCCAGGCCGACGAGATCCGGCGCGTGAGACGTCTGTACCCCGATGCCCTGCTCCTTGTACATCCGGAGTGCGTCCCAGAGGTCGTCGAAATGGCTGATGAGGTCCTGAGCACTGGAGGCATGGTTAGGTATGCCCGGGAGAGCGATGCAACGAAGTTCATCGTTGCGACGGAGGAGGGGCTGCTCTACAGGCTGAGGAAGGAGAATCCTGGAAAGGAGTTTCTCTCAGCTGGGATGCCGCGGATATGTTCGAGCATGAAGCGGATAACGCTGCGTGACGTCTACCAGGCCCTCAGGACGGAGCAGTTCGAGGTCAAGGTCGACGAGCACATCCTCAAGAGGGCCCGCTTTGCACTGAGAAGGATGATGCAGGTGTCTCGGCCAGCCCAGCTGCGGGGAACTGCCCTGCAAGAAACCATCTCCAGAGGCGCTACTCCGAGCTCCGCAGGCAATGGCCGGGCCTGAGGGACACAGTTATATCTGGCCTTTTCACCAAGGCGTGGAGGAAAGGGCTGGGCATGGCCTACAAGTTTGCCTTCGATCTAACCGGCTTTTCCCGCTCCTTCTTCAGGGAGGTCGCGAAGGTCTCCGACCAGAGGGGGATCCACAGGAAGATAGGGGACGCCGTTGAGCGGATAGTGCAGCGGTTCAACGTTCAGGCCGCCACCGGGCTTCCCGTCGCAGACGCAGTCACCCTTGTCAACGACCTGGTCGACATCTATGCCCGGAATCTTGCGCATGAGGAGAGATTCAGGCGAACCAAGAAGCGCGCCCTGCTCCTCCCTCACTGCTCGAGGAAGTACATGGACCGCAGGTGCCAGGCAGAGTTCAACCCAGAGTTCTCCACCTACGAGTGCAAGCACTGCTCCAAGGACTGCCTCATCGGGCAGGCGGTTACCCTTGGAGAGAGACTTGGCTACGACGTATACATCCTGCCCGGGGGCTCGTGCATCCATAAGATCATGTCTAGGCGGTCCTATGACGCCATCGTGGGGGTCGCCTGCCCGAACGAGATTCAGCTCGGAATAAAGCAGCTCGGCGACCGAATGCCGTACCAGGCGATTCCTCTTCTGAAGAACGGCTGTGCCAACACCTCCTTCAACCTTGACACCCTGGAACAGGTCCTGGCGAAGAGCTAGCTCTACATCTTGCCA
>CAYWSC010000261.1:0-3336 GCA_964460695.1 Hadarchaeota archaeon (SeqCode) | reverse complement strand
TCAAGACAGATCCAAATCGAAGACAAGCCCAGGCCGGCCAAGGAAGCCCTGAGGTACGTGCTCGAGAGGATGAACCACGATGAGGATACACATTCTGCCGAGGCGCGCCTTCAAACGCCCAGGACACTTACTATGCCCTCGAGATATACAAGGCTTTGGGCGTTCACGCTCCCCGAGCCTCCCTGACTGCTAGGTGGCTGGAGAGCTTCCCGGCCAAGACCATGTATGGCTATTTCTACGTCTGCATGGGGCTTAGCTTGATTGGCAGAGATCCCGATCCCTCCATAGCCGAGAAGGTTTTCTCGCTCAGGAGACGGCACGGCGGATTCGGAGATGTGGAGGTGGACGTGGAGGCGTACTCCGAATTCGAATCGACCTACATGGCTACCCAGGTCCTGAGCGAACTAGATGAACCTTTCGACCCGCAGCCAACGATAGAGTGGCTCTTGCAGTACAAGAATCCCGACGGCGGCTTCGGTGCCCACGGCCGGTCCACGCTGATATCCACCTACCACGCCGTCGCCGCCCTAGAGGCCATGGGGTACGACGTGGCATCCATCAGGGACGTTGAGAGGTTCGTGAGGATGTGCGAGAAGCCTGACGGCGGCTTCACCTCGGTCCCAGAGCTCTCCCTGCCCTACATGCAGGACGTCTACAGCGGGATAAGGGTCCTGAGGTACCTCGGGAAGAATCCGAGAAACCCTAGGGGAACTGTCGGTCTCATCCCGGGGATGCAGAACTCCAACGGCGGGTTCTGCAGATCCATCGACCTGGGGATCTCCACGCTTGAGGATACCTTCTATGCCGTTGACGGACTTGTGCGCCTCGGCGCCCTCTAGCTTCCCGGTTTACCGCTCCCTGTACCTGGTCGTCGTGACCTCGCGGTAGAGCCTCCGCCTGACCAGGAGGCTGTAGGTGATGAATCCTGCGGCGAAGAGGGTCCCCGTGACGGCGGTCCACTCGGTTATGTAGACCCACATCAGGGCCCTATTCTTCAGCTTCATCGCGTTGTCTGATGTGGCACCCATCTGCCTGATGGCGACCCTGATCGTGTCTAGGGCGGATTGGAAGTCCTGCCGCCTGTACTCGTCGAAGGATTGCTCCTTCAACGCGTCAACCTCGTCTATCTGGCGTTCTATGACCTTCGTGTTTGCGCCGAACCTGTCGACGAAGTCCAGAAGAGAGAACAGCAGGAGCTTCTCCTGGTTGTACTGCCAGTAGAGCTGTCTGATCTGGTGTATCATCGATATGTCGCTGGGCAGCTTTCGCCCGGTAGAGTAAAGGAGGATGTTGAGGAAGACGTCCATCGCGTACTCGTTCTTCGAGTGTCCGTACATGGACCACCACCAGAGGTGGTCAAGGTCATCCGCCACCGTCCAGAAGATCCCGCCGGACTCGCCGATCCTCCACGAGACGAGCCAGTCGCCGGGAGCCCACTTTGGAAGCTGTGGAGAGACCAGCTTGGCCCACACGGTGGTCCCCTCTTTGGGAAAGAGGTAGGTGAAGGTGGTTCCCGGGACCTCCTCTATGCCGAGGGGGACGAACATGGAGAGAACCGGTGGGTCCTCCTTGAGCACCTTGATGTGGAACTGGGAGCCGTCCTGCTTCATCTTTTCGTTCAGCTCGACCGGCATCAGGTCGTAGAGGACCGAGTTCTTCCATCCCGGATAGCTCTTCTGCGTCGGGCCGGAGAGGTCCCCGCCCATGGTCACGAAGCAGCCGAGCCCGTTCTCCATGGCATACCTCATATCGGCCAGCTGCCTAGTGCTAAAGGGCTCCAGGTACCCGTCAGGAAATACGAAGAAGTCGAAGTCCTTGAGGAGGGCGTCCCTCGTCTTGGGGAAGTAGATCCTCACGAACCTGCGCCAAGCCTGTTCCATGACGTCCTGCCCCGCGACGGACCGCCCGCCCATTATGTCGATGTCAGTGGGGATCAGAACGTAGTCGACCAGCGGGTCGGCGTCGAACCAGCTTGGTATGGGGGACTCCCCCGGCATCACCTGGCCGACGGCAAGGATGTTCAGCCGCTCGGGCGACTGGGAGAGGGCCAGGCTTGGAAGCAGGATAACGAAGAGGACGAGGATTATCTTCTCCACCGGGTCACCCCTCGCGCAGATAGCTAGCCACGGCGAATAAACCTATTATTTCTTTTCAGCGATGACCTGCAAGTATGCGCACTACGAGTCTGTGGGTTCGAAGGATGGCCCTGTGGCGATGCTCGAAGGACGGGTGACCCAATGCTGATAGGTTTGAACTTCCATCGAATGTACCTGGACAGACCGGAGCTCTTGCCAGGCCTGCGGCTAGGCGCAGATGCTGTGGAGTCGATCGTGGCCTTGATGCGTCTATCGGGGAGGCTAGCTTCCTCTGTGGAGTCGCCACAACCCAGGGTCGCTGTACAGCTTGGGGTCGAGTGCGCCGAGATCCTCTCCAGCCCCCAGGTCCTCGAACAGCTTGGAGAGGCGTCTTCCAAGCTGGGAGTCGAGCTGGTTATCCACCATCCGGACTGGTCGCACCCGGGCCAAGACGGCTTCGCCTCCAGGCTGGCCCGGGACGTGCACAGTTGCTGGCAGCTCGGCGGCAGGCTGGTAATCCTGCACGCTCCACCAGGCTCCTGCAGCTCGGATCTGGAGAGAGCGGCACGGGCCATCACTGCGAGAGAGGTCGTCGAGGCCTTGGAAGAGACTGGTGTCAAGCTGGGCGTGGAGAACATAAGGTCACGGGATTCAGCATGCTTCTCCCAGCCACGAGGCCTGGGCCAGCTGATCAGAGAGGCACGCGACAGGCTGTCTCGGGCTGACCGGGGACTAGCAGAAAGGATCGGTGTATGCCTGGACTATGGTCACTTCACCTCGTCGACGGCTGGCGAGAACCTCGAAGAACTTGTAGACGGGATACTCGGCCTATCCCCTGCCGTGGTTGCATCACACATCCATTTCAACGATGGGAGCGGGGACCAGCATCTCTTGCTAGATGAACGGCCAAACTGTGAGAGGGTCAGACTTCTCCAAGACGTATTTCTAGACCAAGTGCTTCCCCACCTGGAGCGCTGCGAGGCCTTCATCATAGAGCGCAACAGCCCCTTTACTTGGAACCAGCTCCTACACACAGCCGCCGCCGTGTGGGGGAGGATCGTCCAGCCAGGTATCCCTGAGGAGAACCGGGAGGAAGGCGGCCCTAGTCACCGTGATGGCCGCAGGGTATAGCTTTATACACCTCGTTTTGCGTGCAGCACGGCAAGAGGTTGCATTCCAGCGGAGGTATATCATTGTCCGAGTTTCTGGAACCTGAGAGAGAGGCCGAAGGGCCAAAGAGGGACCTTCGATCTAGAATACA
>CAYWSC010000260.1:0-3342 GCA_964460695.1 Hadarchaeota archaeon (SeqCode) | reverse complement strand
CTCGAGTCACGAGGGACGAGGATCCTTCTGCTCACATTCACTAGGCCCGAAGCTCTAGATGACGTCTTCTATCCTCAGCTTGAACGTCTGATCTCCTGGCTGCGAGCTGAACTTCACAAGCACGGCTTCAACACAGCTGGGCCCTCAGAAACGGCCTTCTGCGAGGATGGATACAAGGTCTTTGTTCTTTTCGAGGTCGAGGTACCCTCGCTGTCTCGGATCGAGAAGAGGCATGGCCCCAAGGTCGAGAGGAAAGAGCACGTGAAGCGTTTCTTGGACAAGCATGCGGCCGAGTACCCGTATCTCGAGGAGGATCACTGGTGTGTCGACTCCAAGAGGCGCTTCACGGCGCCCGATCAGTTGGTCTCATTCCTGATTGAGAATCAGGGAGAATCGATACCAACACACATACGGAAGTCAATCTCCCAGGGATGGAGGCTTGTAACCGATCGGGATGCTATCTCGATCCAGTCGACACAGGTTCGGCTTCTAGTGACACAGCACTTCGCGTGGAAATTCCCCTGGGAGGTCTAGTGCCAGATCCCTGCCAGGCCCAGCCCTCTAACAATCTCCCAGCCTTTGACACGTGTTGACGAGGAAGGACCCGCAGCGTCACCCCTTTAAATGGGAACGATTCTAGCACTGTCGTGAACTACAGGACCCTGATCCCTGCAGCCTTGGTCATCTTCCTAGTGGTCGTCGTGGCCGCTGCCCTTTTCGGCGGCGGAAAGGAGGCTCCGAACCAGACTGCAACGCCTGGGCAAGAGGACAACCAAACATCTGGCAACAACCCCGGCCAGGTGACTCGTGGAAAACCGGGCTACTTTTTCTTCTATGACGACGGGTGTCCGGCATGCGCCCTCATGGAGCGGACGACCCTTTCGAACCAAACGATACTGCGGGTTCTGAGCGAGAACTTCACCTTTCGGAGGGTCAATACGGCCAAGAACCCGGAGCTTAGAATGAGATATAGGATAATGTACGTCCCGACGAATGTCTTTACCTATCCGAATGGAACGGAGATAGGGAGGGTGGTCGGTGCAGTTGGAGAGAGGGACTTCATGAGGGTGCTCTCCAAGGTTCTCGAGATCTACTACGGCAAGCTCCAGTCTAGCTGAGCGATTCCCAGTACGGGGATAGGAGTTCTCTGAGCCGCTCGGCGACCTTCACGGTCTGGGACAGGACCCGCTCGCTGTCCACCTCTTCAGGAAGCGTCTCGTCCCCGGGCCGATACGGCAGGCCCATGACGCCTGTGAGCAGTGAGAACCAGCAGGAGGGAATCGCGTCCTCGTCGTACCCGCTGCCCATTATGTCTACGTACGACGATCCCAGGCGATCCCTCAACTCCTTTATCCAGCCCCCCAGAGTGTGGAAATCCCTCTTTGCCAGGCCCAGGAAAGTCGAGTATCCCAGGTGTTGGATGTCGCCGACGTACGGGTCGGATCCGCCGTTTCTAATGATGACCTCCGGCTTGAACTCCAGAGACAGCGGCTCGAGGATCTGGCTTTTGAAGACCTCGTAAGACCGAATCCCAGCCTTCGGCGGCATGGGAAAGTTGACACAGTAGCCTCTTCCCTGTCCGTCGCCAATCTCGTGGACGAAGCCCCTGCCCGGGTAGAACGTGGTGGGATCGTGGTGAACCGAGATGGTAAGGACGTTGGGGTCGGAGTAAAAGATGTCCATTGTGCCGTCTCCGGCATGTGCATCGGTGTCCAGAATCATGACCCTCTTTGCTCCATTTGAACGTGCACGCCGAGCAGCGGCGGCCACGTCGTTGAGAACGCAGAAGCCGCCGCCTCGCGACGGGCCTGCATGGTGGAGCCCCCCAAAGGTGACAGCTGGCCTGGATCGAGACATGGCTAGGTCAACAGCCTTCATAGCTGCCCCCACGATCACCTTGTTCGCCTCCAGCATCTCCCTGTTTACCTGGGTATCGGGACTCAGGTAGGTTGTAAACGAGCCGGGCACCTCGTTGGCCAGCTCCTCAACGAAGTCCAGGTACTCCTCGCGGTGAACGGAGAGAAGTTCCCTCCTGGTCGCCTTCCGAGGTTTGACTAGTGCAAACTCATCCTCCGGGAGACTTTCACGTAGATACTCGACGAAGACCTTGAATCGCCTCCCTGTGAAAGAATAGCTGGGGGGCACGTCATACAGAGACATCCTGTCATCGTAGACGACGAAAAACTTCGGGTTCAAGCAGCCCAGCTCCCTATGACTATGAATATCAGAACACACAGCGCGATGGCTGCCGTAAGGGCGACTATCGTGAATCCCTTGCTCATCGATATCATGGAGTTGAGGGTCGTCACCATCTCTCCAATCCTCCCAGGGCCAAAGACGTTTATGCTCTGGATCATTCTGAGGTCGACGCGTCCAGTTGCCTCGGAAAGATCGCTCAAAGCCGCCTTTGTCGCCTCCTCAACATCCTCGATCAGGCCTTCGCTCTGTATCGCGACTGGATTGAATCCCCCTCGCACCAGGTTCACCGAATGATTGTCACTTGTCATGACCTCGCAGTCATCCACCATGGATGAGAGCCTCTCCATGAGCTTCTCCCTCAGGCCGGCCTCTAAGTTGTTCCCGTCCACAACCACCAGCGCCACCTTCTGCCCCCCTATCTCCATCGCGCAGACGCGGATACCCAGGGGGCCGAGGCTCTCGTCCTGCCTCTTCTTCTCCCCGAAGCCAACCTTGAACGGATAGGTCGGTGACTTGGAGAGCTTCCGGGCCAGCTCTGCCACGCCGGAGATTATGTCGTAGCTGAGGGGGTTGCCGGCGTGAATTGGCTTGGCCTGCTCGGTGAAGCAGTTGTGAGCATCGATGAAGATTACGTCCCTTGCACCCCCTTTCCTGCCGGCCTCCATGGCCGCGAGCCCCACGCCGAGTTCTACATCCTCCGTCGGCTCTGGCGAGAATGTGTTTATTGCCAAGAGCGACCCGTCGATCATTATGCCGCCCACCCGGGCTGCCCCAGAGACAACCCTGGTGAACTTCGTACACCTCGGGCAGCCATCGTCCGGCTCGGACAGCAGGTCCCTGGCCGCGTCCGCCAGCTTCGCCGTCTCGGCCGCTGACGTCGGGTTCATGTCGTGGGTGGATGGGCCGTGGGCAACGAGCAGGCACCCCACCTGCGCCGCCAAGCTCTCGTCCAGAAGCCTGGTAACGTTGGAAGCACCTAGATTTCCTAGGGGGCCTGGGTGGACGTAGGGAACCAGGAGCATTCCCTTCGGCTTGCCTGTCTCCTTATCCCTGAAGAGGAGATGCCCCGCGGGAACGCTTACCGACTGCCCCATGCTCTGGAAGAACCGCTCCATGGAAAACGAGTTGCTCGTTATGTGATCG
>CAYWSC010000259.1:0-3343 GCA_964460695.1 Hadarchaeota archaeon (SeqCode) | reverse complement strand
CTCAAAGAGGTCGAAGCTCACATCCTCACACCTGAAGCCGTCTGGAAAGGGGACCTGAACAAAGCCAGGGTCGAGGTTCACTATCCACTCCTTCAGCTCCGGTATTCCCCCGGCCATCTGGGCCCCGAGGGTGCGGCCGTGAAATGCATTCTCGAAGGTGACGATGACTATCTTCGACTCACGCTTCTTTCTGCCGAAGGTTCTCGACAGCTTTATCACGTTCTCCGTGGTCTCCGATCCGGTTGTGAGGAGGAAGGCCTTGTCTATCGGGTCCGGCGCGAGGGAGACCAGTTTCTCGACAAGACGAGACCTGATCTCGCTTGGGAAGCAGTAGTTGTGCAAAAGGCGGCTTTGGGCCTGCGACACGATCGCGTCGACTATGCCGTCCCTCCCGTGGCCCGCGTTGGTCACCAAGACACCCGAGCTCCAGTCGATCCACGTATTCCCCCACCTGTCGTGAACCTGGAACCCTTCGGCCCTGTGCCAGATCACCGGCGGCTGCCCACGCATAGAGACGGGTTCAAACCTCCTCAGCTTCTCGAGGATTGGAATCGACTCGGGAACCGGGAACGGCGTGACGATTCTCCGAAGGCCTGTGTCTATCTTCTCGGTCTCCTTCGGCGTCAAATCGAACTCCTTTCCAGCCATACGCGACCCTTGGAGCAGGGCAAGTGAATGGACTAAATATCTTTCTGGGAGACCGAGAGGTCGTGAAGGTCTGCCCTCAGCTTGTTCATAGGGCCCAGCGTCTCCTTCCTGTCATGGGGATGGACCCTGTTGGTGAGGAGGATCACGAAGGCAGATCTCTCGGGATCGATCCAGATCGAAGTTCCCGTGTACCCGGTGTGGCCAAAGGCCGCCGGGGACATCATCCGGCCCGCGGGGTTGAGGGGACTGCGCCTCTTGAACCACGACAGCCCGAAGACGTTCCCATCGTCCCTCGAGACAGCTCTTGTCGCCATCCTGACCGTCGACGGGGAAAGCAGCTCTTCCCCCTCTCCAAGCAGGCTCCAGCAGAACTTCTCCAAGTCCTCCACCGTGGAGAACAGCCCGGCGTGACCGCTGACCCCGCCCATGAACCTTGCGTTCGGGTCGTGTACCTCTCCTACGAGGGCTATGCCGGGCTGTAGGACCTCGGTGGCGGCGATCCTCTCTTTGTTCTCGAGGGGAGGTTTGAACGTTGTGTCCTTCAAGCCCAAACAGATCGCAACGCGCTTGTTGAACAGCGCCGCGAGACCTTCTCCAGACGCGCTCTCCAACAGTAGACCGAGCAGTATGAACCCGGCGTCGCTGTACAGGGCGCGGGTTCCAGGCTCGTAGGCGAGCTCTATCTTTGAAAACGCATCCAAGATCTCGCCCGGCTTCGAACACATCTTCGTCAGAGGGATTCCGGCTGGGAGCCCAGAGCTATGAGATAGGAGTTGACCTATGGTGATTTCCCGGGCCCAGCTGGGCTTAAGCTCTCCCAGGTACTCGGCTGGATGCTCTTCTAGGGATATTTGACCGCTCTCAACCATCATTAGGCAGAGTGTACCGGTGCAGATGGGCTTTGTGAGCGAAGCCAGGTCAAAGATCGTGTCCATGCGCATCGGCCTGGTAGAAGGGGTCCTCTCGGCATATCCGACAGATCCGGTTGAAACGACGCGTCCCTTCGCCACGATCCTCCAAACCGCGCCGCTGAATATCCCACTGCGCAGGCACGAGTAGATCATCCTTCCCGCCTGGGTATGGATCCCCATCTAGACAACCCACTTTGAGGAGCCTCAGAACTGTTTTGCTTCCTAGAGCTCCCTTCTTAATGCTACTAGGGACCGGTAGCCCCAGGCGATGGCGAGGGCGGCCTCGGATGCGATTATGACCGTCGTGGCTACCAGGAAAAGCTCGAAGGATACATGGAATATCACCACTCCCTGGACGTCCTCCAGGGGAGCTACCTCTTCGGTGTCGCAGTTGTCGCCCTTGGTGATGACCTGGTCTCCCCGGATCGCCACTACCCTGTGGGCGTAGTTGTACGCACCCTTCTTCACGTGGACGATGTCCCCGACGTGGGGCTGTCTGTGGCTCAGGATGAGCAGAGCATCGCTTGGAATTGTCGGAAGCATCGACGTCCCCTTCGCCCTAGCGGCGTAGAATCCAACGCCCGGCGTGAGGAAGAGCGAGAGGCAGACAAGCATTATTCCAACGCAGAATACCGAGTTGACGACGGGTAGAACGGCCCTCCTCCTCATGAACCTAGGACAGCGAGCTGGAAATAAAACACCGACAGCGCCCCCGTTCCAGCGTTATCTCGCAATAGTTCGAAAGGTTTATCCATGGTCACTGAATGTCAGAGCAGAGCGGTCCTAGTAGAAGGCAACGATGAACAATGTCTCGAATCTCATCCAGCCCTGCCCCATCCCCGATCCAGCCGCCTTCCACGGGATTCGATCGGTGATCGAAAGTATGTCTAGCCCGAGGCAAACCGCTCCGCTCAGCCTTGACTACGTTTCGAGCGACTATGACGAGGAGAAAGATTTAGGCGGCCCTTCGAAAGGATTGTGGAGGGTTTGGAATGGAGAGCGAGATCTTCCAGCCTCTGGTTCTCATGGGGCTGGTCTTCCTCATCATCGGCCTAGCCCTGCTCTCGATCCCCTTCCTAGCAAGGCTTATCCCTTCCGACCTCAAGATTCCAAGCTTTCTCCTCTACGTCTACAGAGGCGACAACTTCTACTTCGTCACCTCCCCACTGCTCATCCTCATCTCGCTGGTCTACCTGCTACTCTTCCTCCTGAGAGCCTTCGGAAGCCACTGAGATAGCGACGTCATCAAGACCCTAGGTGTCGCTAGTGGACGCCCTTCGTCCCAGATCCTGCCCCCAAGAGCGTCGATCCCTCTTGTCTTCAGCCTCGGAAAGCTCTCACCTGCTCGCCAAGGCAGATGTCAGGAGGCGCGTCGTTGCATGGGCATAGCGCCACCTAGAGACGCAGAAAGGAAGTGTGCAGCAGTGAACTCAGAAACCAGATCCTTCAGGCCCACGACACGGAACCAACCGTCTCAAAGAACCCTTGACGGCGAATGCAAAGCCCCACACGGCTGAACAAGTCAGACCCTCCTCCGCAATTGGGAACCAGAGAGAGTTTGAGTACGCGGCCTTAAGCGTCAGCCATCGCTGTCTAGCCTGGTATTCACATCCTAGAAGCATGAAGCCTTTGGAGAATCAGACGCTGAGAACTCCTAGTACATGGCTTGACGAGCACTAACCCTCGAGTTCCGCTTCTCACTCTTCGACTCACCGGGATTTTCAGTTGGCGCTGCTCTCAGACGCGCCGTGCAGACATGCACCCCGCGGCGACGTTGTAGGGTC
>CAYWSC010000258.1:0-3359 GCA_964460695.1 Hadarchaeota archaeon (SeqCode) | reverse complement strand
TTTGGACAGGTTGTACTCGATGAGAACCTGGCCTTTCCGTAGGTTGAACGATTGGTTCGAGTATAGTCCAAGCTTGGAGAAGGTTTCGGCGGACGAGTTCCGCGTCTCTAGAGCCATCAGTCCTAGGCCTGTAAGCTCATCCTTCTTCGTTCCTCGGGCGACGATCAGAGACTGACAGGAGGCGTACCGCACTGCGACCACGCTGTCGAACAGATCCCCCACTTGTTTCGTCAGCACGGGGAGCGAGTAGCTCTCCGATCGGGCGGTGACCTTGATATCGTAGGGTATCTCTTCCACCGTGAAGTTGAGGATGTGGGCGATGGTCGAGGTAACGGCCGTATCAGCGCCGCCCAGGAGCAGGAAAGCGACTACGATGCCTCCCACCGCTGCAATGCAACGAACGGGCCTCCCCTTGATTAGCGCTATGGCAAGTGCCGACGGGTACCTAACGTCCATGTTGCTTCACCGGGAGTCTTCCCCGACCTTCTTGGCCTCGTCCACAAACGCACCTGGTCGTGATGTCTTCACCGATTCTCTGCT
Source organism: Hadarchaeota archaeon (SeqCode) (assembly GCA_964460695.1). Lineage (GTDB taxonomy): Archaea > CAYQAE01 > CAYQAE01 > CAYVLA01 > CAYVLA01 > CAYWSC01. The sequence continues at coordinate 2,819 of CAYWSC010000258.1, read as the reverse complement.
GGCACTCGTACGTTGCTTCTTCATCTTGACGATTTTTCCGTCGCGCATTTGCGCGACCCGGTCGGCGATCCTGACGACATTGGGATCGTGGCTCGCTATGACTACCGTCTTTCCGTACCGGTCTCGCAGTTCTGAGAAGAGCTCGAGGACTTCCCGCCCCGCGGCTGAATCGAGTTCTCCGGTCGGCTCATCGGCGAGGATTAGGGGCGGGTCGTTGGCCAGCGCCGCCGCGATTGCTACTCTCTGCTGTTGTCCTCCTGACAGTTCGCCAGGCCTGTGGTTCAGCCTGTCGCCTAGACCCAGGTCTGTGAGAAGCTGTCTGGCCCTTTGCGAGCAGTAGGCTGGAGTTTTTCCCAGGAGCCTCATGGGGAGCTCGACGTTTTGTAGCGCCGTCAGCTGGGGTAGGAGGTTGAAAAACTGGTATACGATTCCCACGGATCTCCTTCTATAGTCAACTAGCTTCCTTCCCGTGAGTCGGGTTACGTCCCGGCCCCCTATTAGGACGCTGCCTGCCGTTGGTGGCTCGACGCCGCCGCAGATGTTTATGAGCGTGGTCTTGCCGCAGCCTGACGGACCGGAGATCGCGAGTATCTCGCGCCTTCGAAGATCGAGATTCACGCCCCGAAGCGCGATGACGTCAACGCGCTCTGTCCTATATATCTTGACAAGGGTATGTGCTTAGCTAGGTTAGGTTGGTTGGTTGTTCCAGTTTTGTGTGAGGGCTTGTGATAGGGTTGTTGGGGGGTCTAGTCCTCTCTGTTTCCATGTGGCTAGTAGGGTGGGTAGGGTCTCGTAGATCGTTGTGCCTTTGCTGTTTCTGAGTGTCCCTATGATTTTGCGTTGGACCACTAGCTCTCTGAGTGATCTTTCTGACCGGTTGTTGGTGGGCTCCACGCCTGGGTGGGTGATGTAGACGAACCAGTAGGGATAGCCTCTCTTGATCTTCTCAACGAACCTCTTTGTCCTTGGCCTGTGGTACTCTTTCCCAAGCCAGTACTTCATAGCCTGTTTGGCATTCTTCTCAAGCCTCTTCCTCTCCCCCAAGAAGGGGCTGGGCCGAGGATCCTCCATGCTCTCCACGCGCTCCATGGTCTCCATGGTCTCTAGGCTCTCGATTTTGTGTAGGGCTTGGTTTGTCCTGTCGTAGATCCTGTGTAGTCCTTGGGCGAGGGCCTCCAGCTCGCAGTCTTCCTGGCGGTTTTCTTTGGCTAGTTCGACGAGTTGGTCTGCCTCTGTTAGGAGGTGGCTCCAGCATCTCTGAATATTCTTGGTGAAGCTGTGGTGAGATCTTAGGCCGTCACAGACCAACAGGCCTGGCCAGTCCTTGCCCAAGAGTTCTTCGAGTACTCTTCTGCCCTTGGTCTCTCTGATCGCGTACAGTGTCTCTGTCCTGGTTGTGAGGACCCATATCCAGTACTGTTCTCCGTCGACTTTGATACCTGTCTGGTCGGTGTAGACCACGGGGGATGACCTGATCTGGGCAAGTATCTTCTCGTACTCTGGTCTAAGCCACTGTGTGGTCCTCCAGAGTAGTTCTAGGACGGTTGCATCGGTTATACCGAGTCCCTGTCTGCCCAGCACCGACCCGATCTTCTCCAGGGGCAGCCTCTCCTCGAACTTGAGCAGCGTGGTTTGTACGTAGACGTTCTTACCAAACCTCCCTGTAGGTGGGCAGTCAGGGTGTCTTGCAATAATGCTTGAGCCACACCCAGGGCAGAGGTAGTGATCCTCCTCGTATCCCAGGATTTTGACCGGCTTCAGCTCTGGTAGCTCCTCTACAATCCTCTTCCTGGTCCATGCAGGTTTGCCGAGGCGCTCGCCGCACTGGGGGCACTCCTCCAACTCCCCGGCCGGGATGACCTCGTCCGGCTGGGCTGGCCTAGGCCTTGTTGTTCCTGGGCGTCCCCTGGGCCTCCCCGGATACCTGAGGATGCTTCTCTTCCGCCTCCTCCTCGGCCTTCTCTGTTGGTGCAGATGGGTCTGGGTGTTTTCGTAGTGCTCTAGCCGCCGCTTCAGGGCATGGTTCTCGGATTCGGTTCTCTGCAGCTGCTCCCTGAGATCCTTGTTCTCGGCAGAAAGCCTCTGGTTCTCGTCCCAGACCGGGCAGCCAAGACAGACCCCGCTCACACCGACCTCAGCGAACTCAGCGAACTCAGTGAACTCAGCGGTGTTAGCGCTACCAGGGCTCTGCGGGCTTTCAGTGCCCTGCATCATCTCCGTCATCCTCACCATTCTTACCATTCTTACCAGTCTTACCAGTCTTACCAGTCTTACCAGTCTTACCGTTCTTGACGATCACTAGGTAGACTGTTTTGCCCAGGTATTCCTTGGGGCAGTCAACCTTGGCCCCTGTACCGAACTTGGTTACCTTTCTCTTGAGGAAGCCCTCGATGCCCCTGAGGTGTAGCTCGGTTGCCTCCTCCAAAACAACCTTTCTCATGATATATATCCAATATATATTCTGCTTAAAAGTCTTTCGGTCCTCTCTCTCCCTCTCCTCTCCCTCTTCTTCCCCCACTCTGCCCCACATACATACGGAGCTAAGCACATACCTCTTTTTGGATTTTTCCGCTGCTATCGTATGTCAAGACCCGTCGTTATGTACTCTTAGTCGTTTCCTAACTCTGCGATCTGCGCTAGGAAGGAATTTCCTTCCGCTTTGTTCCGATTTCACTTGGTCAAAACGTCATACGCAGCAAGAGTCTGCAGGAGAAGAGGCTCATCGCAAGCAAGCGAAGCAGGTGTCTTCAGCGGGATGTGAGTCAAGGTAACACAGACAGACCCCCAGATTCTCTTCCCTCGAGTCATGCAAGGATTCT
>CAYWSC010000257.1:0-3371 GCA_964460695.1 Hadarchaeota archaeon (SeqCode) | reverse complement strand
TTGGCAGTATCTCCTCAAGCCAGCTGCGGTACTGGTTGGTCACTGTCACGGTTGCAACGCCTACCTTGTCAGAGGTGATCGAAGACTCTGCTTTCCCCTCAGAGTCGGTGAGACAGTTGACCCTCTCGGGGTCCACTGTCCCAAGGTCGGAGTAGAAGGATACCTCTTGACCGGATACTGGATTGCCGTATCGGTCAAGCACCCTAGCTATGAGCACGGACGGGGAAACCCCGTCTGCCACAACCTCCCTTGGCTCAGCTTCCACCGTAAGTACGGCAGGTTCGTCAGAGAGGAGTGTGACTTGTCCGACGGCCGTATTCTTCTTCGGCTTGACCTCTTCCCCTTTCTTCAGATCCGATATCAGCGACTCCACATCGCCACTCTTGTACCCAGCGACTAGGTGGACTGTTCCCACTCTGTTGGGGAGGCGTATCCCCGCCGATGCCGACCCTTTCTCATCCGTCTTGAGTTCGAGGGGCTGGGCTGAGGCCGGGGGCTCCTCATCGACGGATTCTAGGGGGTATATCTGCCCATCACTAGAGCCGAGAAAGATCTTCTTGTTTTTCACAGGCTTCCCGTTCTCAAGTACCTCCACTATGATCTTGCTCTTGCATTCGCCATCGTTCACAAGCTTGTCGGGGAGAGCTACAATAGATATGTCGACCTTGGCCACATGAACGCCTCCTTCATACTATGCTTCCGCCGAAGGTTACGAATAGCCCAATATACGCGACTATGAGAAGCAGAACTGCATGCTTGAGGCCTGCGTAGGCCGATCCCTTCTCGAGGACCCCTGCGTAGAGTCCGCCTCCAATGGCCGACTCAATCATGAGCATCTTTATCACGAAGCGATAGTGAGCTAGCTGGGCCTCCTTGTCCACGTTTTCTACCGTGGAGGCCACGTTTCCAGAGAGGCCGGCTAGGTTTATGCTTCCAAGCCGAACGAGGAAGCTGGTGTAGACGATGTAGACGACCGCGACGAAGATCATGAAGGAGAAGTAGGACATGTAGACGTACTGCTTCATGCCGGTTGCCTGCTCCTTTCTTATCATCTGCCGCTTCTCCGCCGCCTCCGCGGCTGACCTTATGGTCTTAGTGATCTCACCGCCCGCCCGGTGGGCAGCAATTATCGTGTAGATGGTAGACGCGATGAACTTGCTTTTCGACCTGATTGCGAAGTCGGTCAGGACCCTTTCGAAAGATCTGCCCCAAGAGATCTCCGTCGCCATGCGCTGAACCTCCTTCGTCAGTGACCCGTAGTTCGAGTTTCTGGTAGAGTAGACAGACTGAGCGAGGGTCATTCCTGCTTCCTTTGCCTCAGCCACATCTATCAGCCATTCAGGGAACCTTGCCTCCATGTCCAGGAGGCGGTTGAAGGCCCTGTTCTTCGTCCAGAGATACGGCCCCATTAGGGCGAAGGCTAGGCCTATCATCGTCTCTGTGTGATACTTGGTCGCCGCCACCCTCAGGAATGCCGGCAGCGATGACGCAATCCTCCCATCGGGCTGCAACGCGAAGATCACAACCAGCAGGATGAATGCTATGAGGAGTAGACTTGTAACACCGATGTGCACGTAGGTGAGAGACTCCAGGAGCAAGCCCCTCTTCTTTATCACCAGAGGTTTCTCAGCCGACAACTTCATCACCTAAAGATTTGGCTTGATTGCACTCGTCATGATGGCGAAGACGGCGTAGCCTATGGGGATGAGCATCAGCAATCCGTACTGAAGGAGCTTCATCATAGTCGCCATGGACGGAAGCAGCATCATCATTATGACGCTCATGATGAGTGCCAGCACGGGTCCCAGGATTAGGATGACGGTATAGGCCTCTGACACCATCCCCAGGGCGTCAAGGGCCTCCTCCTGCCTTCTCTTTGTGTCATCAATCACCTTTTCTGCCTGCTGTAGCAGTAGGCTCTTCAGATCTCCCCCCGATATCATCGTGCTTATCATCTTGTACAAGAGTGCCCTGAGATTTGCCGAGGGAGTTCTCTCGATTGCCCTCTCCATTGCAGAGCGGATGGTGTATCCCAAGTTCTCCACATCCGAGACTATCTTCAACGCCTCTCGGGACATCTCTCCGTACCTGTTTCCGTGGGCAATAGTCCTGAACATGTCAAGGGTGTTGGCTCCTGATCCCGCCAAGGTTGCCATGGATGCGACTGCGAACGGGAGGTTCTCGTCGATGTTGACCTTGCGACTTGAAGCCCTGTAGGTGGGGTACATGTAGAACGCGGCGAACACTATGGGGATGGAGACAGGCGACAGGATCGCGATTATCGGAACCCCGATGATGAACCCGATGACTATCAGGCCAGCTAGGCTCGCCACGAAAGCAATGGCCATGGTTAGTAGGACAGCACTCACATATGCCCCTGTGTTTATGGGAATGTCTGCCTGTCTGAGCACGGGGCCGAAGTCCGGCATCCAAGAGGGGCTCTCTACATATCTACCTACCAGCTTGTGGGCCCTCTTGCAGTATCTCGAGAGGAGACCCCGCTTGGATCGGAACTCTATTTCCTTCTTCTTCGCCTTTTCCCCTCGTTCCTCAGACTGCATCTGGAACAGCGTTATCCCCTCTCTTCACCTTTTTCGACTTGAACACCCTCTGCAGCGCCCTGTCGGGATCCTTGTAGTACTCGGCTATCAGCTCGCCGACCTTTCTGAAGTCGAAGATCTTCTCCTGCCTCATCCAGTCTATGAAAAGAGCACGCCGAGTAATCTCGTCCCAAACCTCCTTCTCGGTTATGCCCCTGATGTAGGCAATCTTGCTGATCAGCGTGCTTTCCCTTGCAACAAACTCGTGCGTATCTGTCTTTGGGTTCCACTTGAACAGCTGTCTAGTAACGGGAGACTCTGTCTTCGGGTCGACCGTCACCACCTCGGTAACGCTTAGTGTGCGCCTAAGCTTCCTGCCGCCGACGACGATGACTCCCTGGATCATCAAGGTGTTGAGGTGTTGGATCAGGCTGGGAGGCAGGTTGATCGGTCTGGTCACCAGCCTGTGAAGGAGCGAGTTGACCGAGTCTGCGTGGATAGTCCCGAGGGCCGGGTGGCCAGTTGCCATTCCTTGGAACATAACGTATGCCTCTTGGCCTCTAACCTCTCCCACAATTATGTAGTCAGGCCTTTGTCGCAGGGCTGCTCTGAGAAGGTCGAACATAGTCACTTCGCCCCTTCTCCTCCCAGTAGAATCTGCAGGACCGAATCCCGGCCTGGCGACCGCCGGCAGCCAGTGCTTAAGTGGCAGCTGAAGTTCCTGGGTGTCCTCGATGGTGACGACCTTCGACTCTGGCGGAATGAACATGGCCAACGCGTTTAGCATGGAGGTCTTTCCCGACGCGGTTGCGCCGGAGACTAAGAGGGACC
>CAYWSC010000256.1:0-3386 GCA_964460695.1 Hadarchaeota archaeon (SeqCode) | reverse complement strand
GTGGAGAATCTGCATACACACGGGATCAGGGCGATCGTCTACATCAACGGCCGCTGCTGCGACCCGAGATCCCGACTATTCGAAGCCCGCTCGGCGGTTGAGGACAGGTCAGGGGTGAAGGCAGCGGAGTCGTACTGCAGGTACGACCCTGCAGAGCTGGTGGTCATGTGCCCGTCCACCCTCTTCTGGAGGGACGTACTCTCAGGCATAGTCAGGGAACTCAAGGAGTTCCGCCTCGACGGGGTTTATCTGGATCAGGTTGCCAGCGCTCCACCCAAGGTCTGCTTCGACGAGTCGCATCCCCATCCCCCTGGGTCTGGCACCTCGTGGTCCACCGGGAACCGCGAGATCCTAGCTGAGTGTGGAAAAAGCGGGCTTGCCTTGGCGTCGGAGGGCTGCTGCGAGGCATACCTTGATCTGGTCGATGCCTTCCTCACCCTGTCCTCCTCCTATGAACGGATGGGGATGTTCCAGTCCTACGGAGACCTCTGGCAGCCAATCCCGCTGTTTAACAAGGTGTACCACGGGCTCTGTGTAACCTTTGGGAGCTACGCCTCCCTGGTGGAGCCCCCGTACGACGATCTCTGGCCGAAGAGACGAGAATCCAGACACATAGACTTCCTCGATTTCCGAGACCAGTTCGACATGGAGGTGGCGCGCTGCGTCGTCTTCGGCCAGCAGCCGACTATTGCAAACTTCCACCCGAGCCAGATCGACGATGAGAGGGCTCTGAGAAGCATGCGCTTCTTCAGGGAGGCGTGTCTAGTTCACTCCCGCTTCTCTGACTATCTCGGCCGAGGCGAGCTATTGGGGTTCTTGGACGACTTCGGCCCGACCAAGATTCTATGTGTCTCGTGCGGGGTGTACACCCGTCCTGGAAAGGAGCACATCTTCACGAGGACGGTCCCGTCGGCCCTGGCCAGCATCTGGGCTCTCGGAGACGGCAGGGCGCTCGTTCTGGCAAATCACTCGACCAAACCGGTTCGGATCAACTCGGCCTCGATCCTCGGCTTCGATCCGGAGAGGACAGTCCTAGTAGAGCCCACCGGTGACGGCTCTCTCAGGGAGGGTTGCCTCGAGTCCGCTGGAGTCGCGGTGGGGCCAAAGCACATCATCTCTCTAGAGACCAAGGGCTAGACGGGCTCTGGAGAGGGCCTGGACAGGATTTATATTGGAAAGCCCGATCGTGGCGAACATGCAGAGGCTCAACGTTGTGCTTGTAGGTGGAGGAATGATCTCCGAGGAGGTCATCCTACCGACCGTGTTTCAGGAGAGGAGAAAGGGCAAGATCGGAAGGGTCATCGTTGCAACCCGCCGGCCTAGGACCATATCCCATCTCAGAGAGGTGTTCCCGGAAGAGGAGTTCGACGGATACCCGGATCCCAGCCGCTACGATCCTGAGTCTTCCCACGACAAGGCATACCTACAGGCTATGGATGAGGTCGAACGGCCCGCTGTCGTCATCGTCGCCACGCCGGATCATTTGCACACGCCGGTAATCCTCGACGCCATCGAGAGGGATCTGGACTGCATAGTCGAGAAGCCGCTCTGTCTGAAGACAGATGAGGCGCTGACGATCATGGAGAGGGCCGGCGAGAAGGGGATCTACGTCTACACGGACTTCCACAAGAGGCACGACAAGGCGATAAGGGCGGCCAGGTACAAGTACATCAGGGGCGAGCTCGGCGAAATGCTCCACGGACACGCCTGGATCGAGGAGCGGAGGGAGATGCCGCTCGAGGTCTTCAAGAGGTGGTGCGAGAAGAGCTCGTCCTTCGAGTACATAGGAGTTCACTACGTGGATGCGTACCACTTCATAACGGGACTGAAGCCCGTCAGGGTGGTTGCCTTCGGGCAGAAGAAGTTCCTCCCCAAGAAGGGAAAAGACGCCTTTGACGCGGTCCAAGCCGTGATAGAGTGGGAAGACGGATCCGTGCTGTTCGTCCAGACCTCTTGGGTCCTCCCCGATGCCACGCCATGCCTCACGCTCCAGGGACTCCAGCTGACAGGGACGGAGGGCGTCTACTTCGCCAACCACGCCGACAGAAACTGCAACTTCACCACAACCAAGAGGGGACACGAGGTCTACAACCCCTACTTCTTCAAGGCCTTTCCTGACTGGGACGACCCCTCAAGAGACGAGTGGACCGGATACGGCGGCGACAGCCTGATCCAGCCCATAGACGATCTGATGAGGATCCACGCAGAGACCGACGACCTGCCGGATGAGGAGAGGATAGCTGCAAGGAAGAGGATGATCAGCGAGCTTTCCAAGGTGAGGCCTCTGCCGGAGCAGGCCATCATCGGGACGGCCGTAAACGAGGCGGTCAGGCTGAGCATTGACAACGGCTCGGCCCCCGTCACTTTCGACGAGGCGATGAGGCCCAAACCTGCCTAGAGAGGCATCGTTGGCGAGAGAAGGCGAAGGGTGGCGGCCCGAGGAACTAGTACTTTAGCATTATGGAGATCTTGTGCTTGTTCCAGTAGGTGCGGTGCTTCATGAAGATGTGGTTGTTGAGCTCGCTCCTCTTGTAGAGCCTCTTGCACTTGGGGCATCTGACCTGGTAGTCAGTCCTCTTTCTCCTGAGCAGGCTGTAGACTACCTCGTCTTCGTTATACGCCACGCAAGGCCTTAATTGTTACGAAAATAAAGCAATTTTGTAGAAAAAGCGTGTTATTTATAACGTTGTGTTTTGAATCGTGCCCCGCCTACACCGCTCGAAGCTCTAGCCAGGTGTCGAGGTACGGGTGCGTTAGCTCCTCGGTCTCGCAGAGGAAGCTCCTTGCCTGCTCCTTGGCCTCTTCGGCCCGCTTCGTATCGGCCGAAGCCGCCAGTGCGACGACCCTGGCCCTGAGGGAGATGAGCTTGTTGAAGTGGCGCATCAGGTCCAAGAACCTCTTCTCCGTCGGGTTTTCCGCCTGCGCGGAGTCCAGAGAAGCTCTGGATCTCTCGGCGAAGTCTAGCACTTCCTGGGCCGCCTTCGCGTCCTCGGCCCTCAACGCCCCCGAGTGCCCCTCAGGAAGGGTGAGCAGTCTGTCAAGCTCCTCCAGATAGGAACGGACAAGGGGGTAGGACCTCCCGAAGCATGCTGATAGGTAGCCATCTACGATCTGTTCCAAGTCTGTCTCGCTGTCCCACAGGGTCCGTGCCATCGACTCCATCAGCAGCCCTGTGGGATAGAAGGCCCTGAGGGTCTGGCAGCTCACAAGACCGTTTAGTTTCAGCGCGGAGAGTGCTGCAACGTCCTTGTTTATAAGCCTGGCAAACCCGATGGGATCTAGTTCCCTGTGATAGGGCATCCATAGGTAGTAGTCGAAGACGAATCCATCGCCGTCGAAGATCTCGTGCCACGCCTCCCTTATCTGGACGTACTCCATGTTCGTTT
>CAYWSC010000255.1:0-3397 GCA_964460695.1 Hadarchaeota archaeon (SeqCode) | reverse complement strand
GGCTTGATGATCTCCGCGCTCTTGGGGTCCTGCTCGATCAAACGTTCCCGCGTCTCCTCGTCGATGAAGAAGGCTTCGTTAAAGCCTGTGAGTACACCACGACGAATCTCTACATCTCCAAGCCAGCGCTCCAAAGGAACGCTGACCTCTTCCATTTTGCGCAGGATTCGGTGCTCTACCGCACTGGCCAGCTGCCAGTGCTCATCTTGAAAGGCTTCTGCCGGGAGGGGCATCGCGTTCTTCCGGACGAATTGCTCAAGGGACCCGAACTCCAAGGAGGGAACCCGCAAGTAGGCGGTGGGACGTCTCTCCCGTTCCTCCTTGCTGGTAATTACGATGCAAGGGTAAGCAGAAGCATCCGGGAAGACGGGTAAGTCTCCAAAGTCGATGATCTGCCGCACGTAAATTCCCTGAGCAAGGAATCGCCGCAACGGCTTTCCGTAAGCGGCCCGCATGAACTTGTTGGAGGTGATCATCCCAAAAGCCCCGCCGGAGCGGAGCAGGCGATGGGCGATTTCATAGAAGTACACGTACAGATCGGCAGTACTGCGATATACGGCAAATGCCACGTTGAAATAGTCCTTATTTGCCGTGATCTGCTCCTGGCGCACGTAGGGCGGGTTCCCGATCACAGCGTCAAATCCAGGGTTAGACCGCCTCCCGCGCTTGGTGTACCACACTTCCGGGAACTCCAGCTGCCAGTGGAAGAAACGCTTCTGGCGGGCTATCTCTTGAGCGCGCTGGTAGTCCTTGAGACGCTCTTTAGCAAACCGATCCTTCGGTCCTGATTCCTCTCCATAAGCGTACTTCACAGCCTGGCCGATTTCCAAAACGTTGAGGTTGATGAAATGCCCGGCAACTACAACATTCATTTGTAACTTTACAGGTTCTAGGCTTTTTTGAGCCGTTTTATAAAGCTCTTGACTTTGCTCGACCTCGGAAATCGTGGCATCCGTTATATCCGCCACAAGCAGGAGGTTTCCCACAGCGTGTAGGAATTGTTTCTCCCGCTCGGAGCCTGGAGCCAGGTACTCCGATACATCTGTAGCTCCGATGAGTGAGTTGCCGCACCGGAGGTGGTGATCTAAGAACGAGAGGGGTGCCCCCACGGTGAACGAGTCAAGCCACAGGGAGAGCTTGGCCAGCTCCACGGCCATCGGGTTGAGATCGACGCCGTAGATGCAGCGCTTCATCACCATGCGCTTGATCAGATTCACGTCGTTGAGCTTGGTCTCGTCGATCTCAACACCCTGTTCTTGCACGTTCTGAAGGATGCTTTGCCGTAGCTGCTCCAGCTGGTCGGCCACGGGCGAGTCGGGATACTTGTCGAGGAAGTCGGCGACGCGGTCGGCAATCACATCCACAGCATGTACCAGAAAATGCCCACTACCCATCGCCGGGTCGAGCACCTTAAGCTCCAGGGCTCGCGTTGCTGGATCGAATTGATGGTGCCCCCACTCCAGGTCGAGATGACTCAGCAGAAAGTCGCGGCGCTCCTCGTCGGTGCGGCAGGCCTTCCAGAGCGCATCTAGCTGCTCGCGCTCGTCCTCGGCAGAGACCGTCTCTCCCATGATCCCCTCGTAGAGAGTTTGCAGGTCGGCATCGGGGCTCAAGATCTGGTCGGACCACTCCTTCTCCTGCTCGAAGCGGTCGAGCTGTGGCCCAATGGTATGCTCGACGATGTACTCCACGATGTAGTGCGGCGTGTAGTAGGAGCCGGTGGCCTTACGCTCCCCTTTATCGTTGGTGATGTAAGGCTGGCCTATCTCTTTCGTGACGTGAACTGTTTCACCAGGTTCAACCTCCGATCGTTTCTTCCAGACAGGCTTACTCGCTGGACCCACTGCACAAACGGGCTCGTCCTCGGCGATCTCAATCTTGAACTCCAACAACCCTTCGTAGATCTCGCCCAGGTGGCGCACGCCTAAGGAGCTGTAGTCGATGAAGGCCCTTTTGCCGGGAGAAGCTTCTGGATCGAAGGTTAGCCGCTCGATCACATCGCGGAGATACGGATCCGACAACTTGTGGGTCTCTAGGAACCAGGGGCCGATCTCCTCCTCCCGCAACTCCTCCAGGGGAGTGCCGGGATTAGGTCGCTTGAACAATCCCCCGTTGTACTTGGGGAGGTTGAATGTAGGTACCCCCTCGTCCATCATGCGGAAGAGGCGCTCTAAGTGGGTCCAATATTCGAAGTCGTGGCTTGGGTCGCGGGGTTGCTCGTGCTCCTCCCAAATGCGTTCCATGAGCGCCCGCAGGCTCCTCTCCCGATAGCCCGGGTTGTCCAAAGGCAGCAGCTGACGGCTCTCAGCGTTGAGTAAAAATAGCAGCCGGTACAGCAGGGTCAGGCAGCCCTGATAAATGACTCGCTTGAAGCGCTCATCTTCATGGCTAACGCCCAACCTTTCCCTGCGATATCTGACAAACCCCTCGGCCAACCTGTCGAAGACCTCTTCGAAGATCAGATCCTTTAAGCGTTGAGTGATCGCGCTGGAGTACTTTTCACTGCCCTTAAGATAAATTTCCAGCCAGGGGATGCCTTCGTTGGGATCGGGCACGAAGGCCTCCCGGCTGAACAGGGCGTAAAAGTACTTAAAGGCTTCGAAGTTATCTTCTGAAATGATAGCTTCTAGATCGATCTCCACGTAGTTTTCCGCCGTGTAATCGGCCCGGCGGCAGAATAGGCGCCAGAGCTTGCCGTTGGTAAGGATGCCCCAGCGAGTCTTCCCATCAGTCCATTCCGCCACATCTCGCAGGTAGCCGACCAGCTGTTTAGTAGCATCGCTGGGGTCCGCCGGGTCGCTGGGGTCGGGATCGTTCATGGGACGCCCCCAGTATTTGGCTTCAGCGATGGCCACGGCCTTGCCGTAGAAGACCCTCATGTTTTCCCGTTCTCGCTGGGCGGCCTCGTAGCTCTCCCGATCGGGGAATAGGGCATAATCCGGCTTAAGCTTGGCATCGTAGCTGTCGAGGCTGGGCTGAACACTGAAGTGCTCAAAGCCTAAAGCTTTAAGGGAGGGTCGGATGAAAACGCGCTCTGTCTCGGCCTCGTTCTTAGCCGAAAACAGGTTGGCCGTGTTCATTTCATGATATGCTCTCTTGATTGTCTTAAACGCCTCTGAAGCTTTCTTGTCCAGACTCTGCCAAAGCCTATTAGGAAGCTTGTAGGCTAAATAATAGCTGGAGAACAGTTTGCGATTTTGAACATGGTGCTTAGCCAGTTTTTCCTGAGGATCTGGCTGGAAAAGATCGTATCGTTCCGGCATAGTCTTACCTTCCCTTCCATAACATTGTACTACCCAGCATGCAGTCATTGCGAACTAGCGCAACTAGTGTCGCGTCTTCACATGTGAATCGCGGGCTGGCGTCCTTGCCTTGTCCGGGAGTGTGCCGGCAAGGA
>CAYWSC010000254.1:0-3428 GCA_964460695.1 Hadarchaeota archaeon (SeqCode) | reverse complement strand
GCCGGCCTCCTGTCGGCGGCGAACGGCGACATGGGGATTCAGATAGTAGGCCTCAAGCCTACCCGTCAGGGCATCGGTTACAATCGGGAAGGGTGCAAGCCAAAGCACCTCCAACCCCCCATCACCGTCAACATCGGCTATCAGCTGGTACGAACTCCACATATCGGCGACTGCACCTGCGGGAAGTACTCCACTCGCACTCCAGTTGGCAAAGTCCACCCTCCACCTCGTCGCCGGCCGCTCCTTGCCAATATCTATGCAGAAGCCTGCATGATCCGTCATTACGACCATCTCCATCAAGCCATCGCCGTCAACGTCGCCCATCGCCTGGACCATGCGGATTGTGCCGCCTCCTGGATCCGTCCACCGAGAAACCTCCCTCCCGTCGCTTGACATGCAGATGACCGAGCTGGTTGGCGGGTCGGTCCAGACCACCGCCTCGTATCTGCCATCACCGTTCACATCGGCAACAACAACAGGGACAAATTGCATGTCCGCCCCCACATCCAGGCTCCACCTCTCCTCCCCGGTATCCGCATCCATGCAGTGAACCCTATGGTCCCCGCCGGTCCACAGAACCTCGAACCTACCATCCTGATCTATATCGGCTATGGTGGGCGCGGAGAGCGCTTCGACAGTAGAGAAAGATCTGTAAACCAGACGACCGGTGTGGTCGAGCCGATAGACATAGCCGGCTCCGTCGTTGACAAAGAAGTCGACAAACCCGTCTCCATCCACATCCAAGGCCTGCGGTGGCCCCTCCTGAAGGCTGTCGGTATTTGGATCGTCCCACGTCCACTTGACGGTGCCGTCATGGTTAAGGACGTAGAGCCTCCCACCCTGGCCCCCGAAGCAGATCTCGTACACACCATCGTTGTCAACATCGACCAGGGAGACCTTGCTTGTCGGGTCGCCGGGAAGCCCCTCCTGCTCGATCGGGGGGTATACCCACTCGAAGCTGCCGTCCTGGCCTATACACCAGAGTCTGCGGCTATGACCCCTACGGGTGGAAAAGAGGATCTCATTTCTCCCGTCGCCGTCTACGTCCCATACGGTCGGACCCGTCATCGAACCTGCGCCAAACAAGACCCTTGGGAAAACACCGCTCGCGTTGAAGCTCCACTTCACATCAAGAGTCGATACGCCAGAGGCAAGCCCCACTCCCAGCTTCTCTACGAACCCAAAAACCGAACCGATCCCCACTAACAGAACGAAAACTCCGACCGTGTACACAGCACCTCGGGACAAGGGCAATTTCTTGACCTCCGTCGAAGAAACGACAGTTAGAACAGGCTCAAGTGAGAATCTATGGCTTATGCCACCACAGGTGACAATCGTCCTGGTCGCAGACCTCCCATTTGACCTCGCCTCGAGCGTACCCCGAACCGCCTGAATTTCCGCTATTTATCCTGCAGTGGAGTTGAACTCGATACTCCTTTCCAGACTGGAAATTGTACGACACCAACTGTTGATACTTGTAACTCATATCGGTATCCTTCTCCCTGTGTACTGCACTGGAAGCAACCATTTCCCAACCTGAGTCGACCTTCTGGTAAACACGGACGCTGTCGGTCCACTCCGAATCTGCAGTGTCTCCTACGGAATGCACTGATCCGTCAATTTCGATGTCGACTTTTAGCTTATCGTAATCGCTGTCAGGAGTTACGTCCCACCAGACTGTCGCCCAAACACTGGCTTGAGCCCGATGGTTTGGATCGGTGTCTGCATTCATGTCCCACATGTCCCCGCCACCCGAATGACTGTAGGATGCGTGGCTGTACTCGTTCATTTCGCTCTTACCACATTGATACCCATCGACGGTTGGTGTAGTTTTCACCCATTCACCCATGCGACCCCCCGGCCATCATTGCTGGTCTTTCTGTCTTAAGAAGTTTTCGTTTTAGGTTTTGAGTTCTAAGCTAGTGTGTCGTGAGCTGGTGTGGAATTGGACCCTTCCGGTTACGAAGGCATGTGCTTGACTGGATCATACATTTCTGTCGTGCCAAGTTCTGTCCCGAACAGTGCGATGATCCAAAAGTTATGATCCGCCCAAAGAACATTCACATCCTAGAAGGATGAAGCCTGTGGAAAATCAGGCCCTGAGAACCTAGTACATGGTTGACCAGCACTAACCCTCGAGTTCCGCTTCTCACTCTTCGACTCACCGTGATTTTCAGTTGGCGGTGCTCTCAGACGCGCCGTGTGGACATGCACCCCGCGGCGAGGTTGTAGGGTCTGCTGGCTGCACATCTCGTTACATCTCGTGACCCTTTATCGGGGTCTTGGAGGTGAGCTATCTAGTTCATAGATACAAACATCTATATATATCCATGTTATTGATCTACCGTGGATCTTAACAGGATAGTTTCCATCCTGAAGATACTCGCCAACCCTCACAGGGCCAGTATCGTGCGGGTTCTCCACGAGAAGGGCAGGTGCTCGTTCGCCGAGATCATGCAGGAGATCGGCCTTGACCCTAAGAGGGACTGCGGCGTCTTCGGATATAACCTCGCTGCCCTGATCAAGGCGCACGTCGTCCGTCGGTCCCACAGAGGCTTGTACTCCCTGACAGAGAGGGGCGAGACGATCTGGTCGTTGATCCAGCAGGTCAGCCTCGCCGCTGAAGAATCTCCAGAACTAGAGGAGAGTTCCGTAGCCATAACCAGGTTCGGTGAAGAGGACATAGACGATTACGCCAGGTTCATACACCGGAGAATCGACCGAGACCCAAGTGAAAGACAAGTCGAGACAATTGCCCGAGACAACTACTTCGTGGATGGTCCTTATGGTTCTTTCGACGGAATGGAGCTGAGGACTCACAGCTACATTGCGAGGTCAGTACCAGAGGGAGATGTGGTTGGCTTCATCTTGGCGCACACCATCTTCAACCCCAATCAGCGCTATCCTCTCTACGGCGAAAGAAGACTGACCCTGAGAATCGAAGGCTACAACGTCGACCCTGATACAGATAGGAAACAGGTTCTCTTCTCCCTCCTTGGAGAAATGGTCAAGGTGGCAGACAAGCATGGATATCATATCGAGATGGATGCATGGAGTCCGGAAGAATACGAGTTAGAGGTCTTCCGGAGTCTAGGGCTGGAGATCCATGAGCTTCCTAGAGTCGTCAAAGTCCAGCGGTATGCCTCGGACTGGCTCAAGGAGCATACTCTCAGAAGACTCAAAACGGAAGGGTTCAGCGACAAACTCATCGACATAATAGCGAATGAAGAGATATTCACCGCGGAAAAGGTAGCAGAGACACTGCGTCCTTCTCTGGAGGAGGTCGGAGAACAGATCACCAAGCTGGCCAGCCGAGGAATCATCACCAAGGGACGCGGAGGATGGATACTCTCGCAAAGGCGCCGGACACCCAAACCCTCAGACATGAAGCAAGAAGTCCGATTGCAAGAGCGAGGGAAGAGAAACAG
>CAYWSC010000253.1:0-3432 GCA_964460695.1 Hadarchaeota archaeon (SeqCode) | reverse complement strand
AGCTCCTAGGAAAGTGTCTCTCTTCCACCATCGGAACTGTCCCAGCGCCTCGTGCCGTTTTCTTTTCGGGGGGAGTCGACAGCCTCATCCTTGCCAAGATCAGCGAGCAGGACGCGGACACCGTGCTCGTCGTCGCGGGCGTCAAGGGGTGCAAGGACCTCCAAAGAGCAGAAGCAGCAGCCAGACATCTCGCCAGTCCCCTGGAGAAAGTCGAGATCGACCCAGCAGGCCTTGAGGCTGAGGTCGAGAGGCTGATCAGCGACACAGGTGCTACCGATCCCCTGCGCCTCTCCATCTCTCTTCCCCTTCTGTATGCGGCGAGGAGAGCCTCCGACGAAGGGGTACGGTTTGCCCTCTGCGGCCAAGGCGCAGACGAGCTCTTCGGAGGCTACATGAAGTATCTCCACTCACCGCGCCCCGCCGAGCATATGTATCGGGATCTGCTCCAGATTGGTGACGCTGGCCTCATTCACTGCGACCTAGCCGCCAGAAGTCAAGGCATCCAGATGTACTTTCCCTACCTTGAAGACAGAGTCGTCACGCTAGCTTTGGGCACCCCTCTAGAGCAGAAGATTTCCAACACGAGCCGAAAGGCGATCCTTAGGCGCCTAGCTACTAGCCTGGGAATAAACAAGGGGTTGGCTGAGACGAGGAAATGCGCTATGCAGTATGGAAGCGGCGTGAGCAAGCACGTCCTGAGGATTGTGAGGAGGATGAGGAATGAGGGGCGATGACCGTCCGTGGCGGAGGGTATGGTCGCTGTCCAGCGAACGCGACTTGTGGGCCCTAGAGAGAGTTCTGCTGGGACACGACGGATCTATGACCAATCTTCTTGAGCTAGTCTTCGGCCAGGATATCGAACTGAAGACCATTAGACAGGAAGTTGTCCGGTCACCGTTGGCCGCGGCCCGCCGGCTACAGATCTCCCAAGGAGACCCTGTAAACGACCGGGAGATATTGCTAGTCCTGAAGGCCGACGCCACGCCTCTTCTCTACGCCCGGTCCTTCACTCCCCTCTCGAGACTAGAACCCGCCTTCAAGGCAGACCTTCTTAGGGCCGATATTCCCATCGGCCACATACTCCAGGCTCACAAGATAGAGTCTAGACGAACCCTTCTGTCCGCTGGGTACAGGGCGTCTTCCCGTCGCATGCAACGCCTGCTCTGCGACCCGGGACCGTATCTGTGGAGAACGTACAACATCCTCGCGAAAGGCAAACCCTTGATAACCATAACCGAGACCTTCTCCCTAAGGCCGTTTCGAGAGCTTTGCCGGGAAGAAGTTAAAACCTGTCCAGGCGGCCAATGAGGGGTAGTGCAGGATGGATATCGGCATGAGATGTGACTTCCACATGCATTCGCTTCTAAGCGACGGGGAGCTGCTGCCAACGGAGCTAGCACGCCGTGCAGCGCACCTGGGACACGGGGCCATTGCAATAACCGACCACGTTGACTCTTCAAACCTAGACTTCGTGGTCAGGGGCCTCGTGGAGGCTGCCCGAGATGTAAACGCGGAGTGGGACCTGGTCTTTCTCGTCGGGGTCGAGATCACCCACGTGCCGCTAGGAGCCATGCCCAGGCTTGCGAGGAGAGCGAAGCTGCTGGGAGCGAACTTGGTTGTCGTTCATGGAGAGACCCCTGTCGAGCCTGTTCTGGAAGGAACCAACAGGGCCGCCCTCGAATCGGAGCACGTCGACATACTGGCCCATCCCGGACTACTCAAGAGGGCTGATGCCAAGCTGGCCGCCGAGACGGGAAAGTACGTGGAGATAACTGCCCGCTCTGGACACAACCGGACTAACGGCCACGTGGCCAAGGTCTGTTTGGAGGAGGGGGCCGAGATGCTGGTGAACACAGATCTCCACTCGCCGAGCGACTTTATCTCGCAGAGCGATGCCTTGCTGATCGCCCTAGGAGCGGGACTCAGCAAAGACGTCTCGATTCGCACCATCAGGGACAATCCGAGACGTATACTCGCAGATGCTGAAATTCACTCCCGCAGATAGACGGGTCTCCCTTCCCTGATCGCCTTCACTACAGCCCTCTTCCTCCTCTGGGCCTGCTCTGCACACCTCCGAAGAGAACTCTCAAAGTCAGTAGGGGGCGTTCCAGCAGATTCGACAACCTTCTTGAGGGGAGTGTAAGCGCTTTCCCTAAACCTCGGAAGGAGCTCGGAGCGGCCGTCCTTTCCGACTATCTCGACCGCTCTACCCTGTTTGACTCGGCCGATAATCGAAGCCTTGACCCTCACCTTTGCCAGCTCCTCGAGAATCTCGCCTTCTGCACCGGGCCTGCAGAAGATGAGAAGCGAGTCCAGAGAAACCCCCAATGGGTCGACGCCCGTGTCTTCCAAAAGATCCCTGACCCTTGGATTTATCATGGACTCTATGGCGTCTCTTTGCACCTCAGCCCCGCACCCGGCCTGTTCGCCGATCTCGTAGAGGTCGGCTCGAATCCCCCCGTTGGTCACATCTGCCAGGCATGAAATCTCTGAGACTACGCTGCTAGTCAGAAGTGTCTTCGCCGACGTCAAGAATTTCACGTTTAGCGTCTCTTGGATGACCTCAGGACGCGCAGAGTATATGGCGGTTGTACAGATCGTTCCCCCTCCTGACCCCTCGGTCATGACGATGATGTCGCCCGCTCTTACATTCGCCCTGGGGAAAAGCCTCTCCGCCAATCCGAAGACTGCAACTCCCCCGGTCATCCTCGGTCCGATCACCATGTCCCCTCCGATCCTCAGGGTGCTTCCGCCAAGTATAGGACACTCGGCTAGATCACAAACCGCTGATACTCCCGCCGTAAAGTCGAACAGCTTGCCTACGTCTGCATCGTCGCCAAGATGTATGTCTACCAGTAGGCCGAGGGGAACCGCACCCTTCACGTAGACGTCTCTCATGGCAGCCCTAGCCACGTGGAATCCGGCGAGGAAGGGAAAATCGCTCAGCCGGGAGTGCATGCCCTCCATCTTGGCAACTAGAAAGCGGCCGTCTGGAAGAACCGTAGCCCCAGCGTCATCCATGTCGGTGGGAGCGAGAGCGACCCTCGTGCCGGTCTGTGAGAGCTCTGCAACAATTCTGTGTGCAACAAAGTCACCAGTTCCGCGGCATCCAACCCCCTGCTCTCCCACAGTCACTCCGCACCTTGGAAAAGACAGTATGCCGGTCTCATCCCGCTTCACAGCGTTGCTGCTCGCCTCAACCTCGTCTAGCACAGCGAGGGCCAACTTTTCGGCTGTAGATCTATCCACGGTCTTGTAGTCCATTATCTCGTCTACGAGACGCGAAAGACGCTGGGCCCTCCCAACTCCCTTTGCTAGCATCTGCCTGTCTAGACCCTCCAGGTCTGACACAAGTCTCCCTCGTTTAGGTTTGGACCCCAAAAGAGGAATATGTTTTGGAGGACGCCGTTTGTGCCCTCGCTCGACATATTT
>CAYWSC010000252.1:0-3436 GCA_964460695.1 Hadarchaeota archaeon (SeqCode) | reverse complement strand
CGCTCCGGGATCAGGATCGGCCGCTGACAAGCGCTACCACTCTCGATGACAGATCTGATATGGAACACTCTTCGAACTCCCTGACATTGCTCCTGACGACATCTGAGATTGGCTCTGTCCACCTGTCGGGGATCGCCGAAGCCCCGACAAACGCTCCCATGACCGATCCTGTCGTGGCTCCGTTGCAGTCGGTGTCCCATCCAGCCATGACGGCGATCGATATGGACCGTGTGAAATCTCCGCCTCCGTACATCAGGGCTAGTACGACGTTGAGCATGTTGTTGATCGTGTGAACCGGCGAGTAGTGACCGTAGTTCTCCTCCACGCGCTCGAAGCACTTCTCCCACGAGTCGACTCTCCGGGACCAGTCCAGAACCCTTCTCACCGCTTCGGCAAGCCTGCTCTTGGCAGGGATCACGGCCAGACCTGTTCGTACAATCTCCTCGGGGCTGGAGGCGGTGAAGGCACTGGCGACCATCGCAGCCGCCATCATCTCTCCGTAGATCCCGTTCTTGACGTGGCTGATCCTCGCATCCTTGAAGGCCAGGTCGGCTGCAGCCACCGGCCTGCCCGCCATCACGTATCCCCAGGGGTCTGCCCTAATCTGGGCGCCGATCCACTCCCTGTAGGGATTCAGGTACACGGCGGTCTCAGGCACTGGGAGATGGTCTGCAAGGTTTCGGTACGCCTCCCTCTCCGCGGTGTAGACCGATGCGTACTGGAGGTGCGAAAGCCACTCATCGGCTATCTGCTCGCTGGTTACGTTGGTTCCGAAGGATTCGAGGATGTGCAGCCCGAGAATCGTATAGTCTATGTCGTCATCCCTCGGCATTCCCTCAATCTCGCCGCGAAATACTCCCCGACCACCTGACACATCCTCGCCTGACGGTTTGGGGAAATAGTCTCGAAGCGGATAGGAATCCTCTTCTTTCAGGTACTCCTCGATCCTTCTCCTCGACCAGCCCTCCACAGGTTTGCCGAGCAGGCAGCCGACGCATCGGCCAAGCCACGCGCCGAGCATCCTGTCCTCGAGACGCTCGATTCGAACCTCATCGGGATCAGCAAGCCCTGGTCTCTGAGCCCTTATCCCCGCAAGATCCGATGGCTCGACGAAGCCGAAAGAGCGGTCAGGCTCGAGAGAGAACAGCCTTCTCCACAGAGACTCCAGTTCGTCTGCGCCGAGGGTTGTGCCCCGTTCCCGAAAGACCCTCTCGATCTCCGATGTATCGCATCCTTCCTCCCTCTTCTGAGAGATCTCTTGGAGGACGATCTTCCTCAGCCACTCCTCCCTTGTCAGCATTGAACCTCCAACCGCCTGTGACCTTTGTGGAGAAAAAGGCTTGCCATCCCACGGTACGAGCCGCTAGAGGAAAGCCAGGACACGGAGCAGGGAGCCTTCGTAACTGACTTCTATGACTGTTATTGGGCACAGCTTTGCTATCGAGAGCCAGACCACAGAGGCCAGACCACAGAGGCCAGACCACGGAGAGAAATCCTTAAGGGAAATCTCGGAGACCCGCGGTTTGCCAGGAGAAACGGATGAGTGCCCCCAAAGACTGATAGCGCCACAGCGGGCGTCTTCGATGCTTCTCAAGGAACGGGTGACTTCTTTCTGGTCTCAGGGACGCAGAAGGCGACAAGCGGCATCCTCACCCCAAGGTCGATGACAAGGCAAAGAATGAAGATCATCCTAGGCCACTGGGAGTAGATCAACCCGCCAAGCATCGCGGTGAATATGACGGGAAGATACCAGACATACCTATCCATGCTGGCCATGGCAGCTCTCCATTTTGATGGAACAAGCTCCATCCTTATCACCGTCCAGACCGATGTCGAGGCGTCCCCGATCCCCATCAAAGCGTAGCCAAGCACGAGGAGCCAAGGCTCCCTCCCAAGGATGAAGCAAAGGATGCCTACATGTCTGAAGAGCCTGCCAACCAGCAGGGTGAACTTGCGGCCCCTCCGGTCGGCAGCCAGCCCCCAGGGCACGGCCGACACAAGCTGGCCAAGCGTCCTGAGCGTCACCATCAATGCCAGGCCTGTCGGCGATACGCCCACCACGAAGGCGGCGTACACCAGCCAGAATGGCTCTGCCAGCCCCATCGCTGCCGCGCCCAACCCCTTCATAGCAAGCCATGCCTTGACCCCGGGCATGCGCAGTATCGCACGTACCTCCCCGCCAAGTCCATCTCTCCTTGCTGCGGTGAACCTCCTCCTCAGGGGCGTTGCGACCAGCAGAACCATGAGGCCGAGCATGCAGATCAACGGGGCCAGGGCAGCAACGCCCATGCCCTTTCCCCACCCCATCAACAGACAGGCGCCGATAGGGAGGACGGCGAGGGGGAGCAGAAAGAGGGGGTCCCTGCGTCCGAAGGCGGATCGCAGGCTGGTCCAGCCGCCATCATCCTCTCTGAGAAACAGCCAGACGAAAACCCAGAGGGCTAGAAGGCCGGCGAGCTGGATTGCGTAGAGAGGCCTGACGACGGAAGGGCTGATCTTGGATGGCCGCCCCATTATGAGAACCGCTGCGATGGGTGCCAGCAGAACTGGGATGCTTGTCAACATCTTGGCCAGTCCGAAGGCAGAGCCCCTATCCCTTCTCCTCACAGAGCCAGCGTACATAGCTTGGTATGCAGGCTCCCTTAGGGTGATTGTGACCTTAGAGAAGATGTAGGCGGGAACAAGCCACACCCAGCTTCCGGCGAAAATGTAGAATATCGGAGTCAGCAGGCCACAGGCACTCCCGATCAGGTAGAGCTTCTTCCTTCCACACCTGTCGGCTAAGAAGCCGGCTGGAAGGGCCAAGGAAGCGGCAAAGGCAGAGCCTAGCGACGAGAGGAACCCAAGCTGAATCGGCGATGCGCCCAACTCCTTGGCAAAGACCTGGTTGTAGGGCGCGGTCAGGTTGCCGAGGAAGGATCCGAGGGTCGTTCTGAGGTTCAGCACCTTGAAGTTGGCGGATTGCCTCCGATAGAAGGATAGGGCCCTTCCAAACCTCAGCCCAACGTCCAAACGCGACCTTCCTCCGAAGTCGTTTTGCATCCCGTGGGAATGGCTCTGATAACTAATTCCATCTACGGATGGTGATCGGACAGGAAAGCGGAGGCCAAGTGACTTTTCGATCAGGACCGGCTTCTGACCTCTACGAAACGCTGGTCCTGCGACCAGACAGAGCGGGATCAACAGCGGTAAGACTCTTCGTCCTCAAGATTTATCTGCAGTCCTCCTCCTGAGGCGTGCCAAGCCTGGGAGGAAAAAAGAGGTGTCAGGACTGCTCTACCGCCCGGACATGGATCGAGTTAGGGAAAGGCTAGAGAGGTGGTGGAACGGAGGGGACATTGGACGACTAGCTATGCAGGTCAGGGCTCCCCGTCGAAGGCCGCTCGAGAAAATCGTAGAGGTTCCTAGGCCGGACGGATGGCTAACCGATTACTCT
>CAYWSC010000251.1:2041-3449 GCA_964460695.1 Hadarchaeota archaeon (SeqCode) | reverse complement strand
ACCTCCGGGTTGCCGTCATATCCAACCAAGGCCTTGAGGAGGGAGCCAATGGTGCCGTTTTCGTGCAGAGGATGGCTCGGATCGGTTGGGTTTACGTTCCATGCTTTTTGCTTCAGGATCTGCGGGATTTGCTCTTCGTATGCCTCTGTTAGCTCGTGGGTGCCGTATCCTACTAGGCCTGCCGCGAAGATTATGAGGACGAGGCTGGTGTTTCTGAAGAGGTCTCTGGGGCTCAGCTTCTGGAAGCCGCTCATGATCGACACTGAAAGTATCGCTGCTGCGGCAAGCCCGATCGTCACTCCGGCTATTGTTCCGTAGAAGTCCGAAGAGAGGAGAGGCGAGAGGAACAGAATAGTCTCCACCCCCTCCCTGAGCACAGAGGTGAATCCAACTGTCATCACGCCGACTCCACTTCCCGATTCCATTGCTCTCGAGATCTTAGACTCGAGTTCTGACCTAGCCTTCTTGGCGCTTCGTCCCATCCAGAGGCTGACGTAGGTCAGGACGCCGGCGGCTAGTAGCGAAGTTACTCCCTCGAAGATCGCCTGAGGCCGCTCTTCGAGCCTGCCAAATGATATGGCCACCGCTCCGCCTAGGAGGATGCTTACCACCACGGCCGCCAGCACGCCGTAGTTGAGGTAACGTCTGTGCTCGGACCTGCCTGTACGTTCTAGATAGGCGGATGCTATGCCCACCACCAGCGCGGCTTCCACCGCCTCTCTCAGCACACCACAAACTGGGGGATCAACCAAGATCGGTTTTAGGTTGGCCTAAAAAATGCCCTTCTCCGGAACAAGAAGGGTCAACAGTGGGCGCTCTTGAGGGATGATGAGAGTTGAACAGGCCGGTTTAGTCGTCTGGACTGGCCAGCCCCTCCCTGCATCCGCTGGAGCATCAAGACAGGTCTGACTGCGACCCTTTCAACTGCGGCGTCGGACCTCTGCTGCATCGAGCAATAGAATGAACTTACGTCTCGAAGCCTCCCTGAGCTACCGCCAGGGTCCTAGAAAGTAGCCTCCAAAGCGTGGGAAAGGCCCGATGTACGTCGGCCCGGTTCTTAGGAGGTCAGCTTGAGCGAGTGGTCAAGCATATCCCCCAGTATCATGCTTCGCTGGACAGCCTGCTTGAACTCCTCGGGTGTGTATGCGAGCAGGTCGATAGAGGATCCGGGTCCCGCCAGCCTCTTGACAAGAGAAAATCTTTTTCCCACGTCCATCTTGGCGAAGAGCTTTGAAACGACGACTATGTCGACGTCGCTGTCCGTGAGCCAATCCCCCTTAGCGAAACTCCCACATAGGTAGACCACTGCGTTCGGATCGGCACCTTTCAGACCCTCCACTAGTCTTTCTAGTGACCTCCTAACCGGTTCGGGGATCCCTCTATCGAGCGAGGCCTGCATGGCTACCGA
>CAYWSC010000251.1:0-1941 GCA_964460695.1 Hadarchaeota archaeon (SeqCode) | reverse complement strand
AGCTAGAGTGGGCCCGGCGGGATTCGAACCCGCGACTTGAGGCTTAGAAGGCTTACGGGCAGGAGCTCCCCGCCCTATCCACTAGGCCACGGGCCCGGTTTCTAGGCCGATTTGGGGATTAAAAATCGTTCTGCTGCCTAGAGCTCCTAAAGCTGCTGCGATGACGGTCTTTGGGGAAGGTTGGGAACATTTTTATTCCACTTAAAGGAGGGCCGCAAGGAGCCTCCGCCCCGTGGATTCGATTCTTCATAC
Organism: Hadarchaeota archaeon (SeqCode); assembly: GCA_964460695.1. Taxonomy (GTDB): domain Archaea; phylum CAYQAE01; class CAYQAE01; order CAYVLA01; family CAYVLA01; genus CAYWSC01. The sequence goes on along the minus strand of CAYWSC010000251.1, from coordinate 1,689 downwards.
AGCCGCGGGGCGGGAGATCATATCTGTGGAGGAAGAAGCATGGCGAAAGTGACTCTGAGCGTCATAAAGGCTGACGTGGGAAGTCTCGCTGGGCACACCGTTGTGCCGAAGGAGCTCAAAGACGTCGCTAGGGCCTCCCTAACTGAGGCCAAGGAGACAGGGCTCATAGATGACTTCTACGTGGCCAACTGTGGTGATGACCTAGAACTGATAATGGGTCATCACAAGGGCGTGGACAACGAGGAGATCCACGGGCTGGCCTGGAAGACCTTCGAGAAGGCCGCCGACAAGGCGAAGGAGATGAAGCTGTACGGAGCAGGGCAGGACCTGCTTTCAGACGCCTTCTCGGGAAACGTGCGCGGAATGGGACCGGGCATAGCCGAGATGGAGTTCACCCAGAGGAAGGCAGAGCCCCTGATCGTCTTCATGATGGACAAGACCGAGCCAGGCGCCTTCAACTTCCCCATATACAAGATCTTCGCCGACCCGTTCACCAACGCCGGTCTCGTCATCGACCCCAACGCCCACGCAGGCTTCCGGTTTGAGGTCTGGGACATCATGGAGCACAAGAGGGTGATGATGAGCTGCCCAGAGGAGTCATATGACCTGCTCGCCCTGATCGGTGCGAAGAGCAGGTACGTCATCAAGAGGGTCTTTCCGAAGGAGGAGCACCCGAAGCTGCCAGCCGACGAGCCGGTCGCAGTGGTTAGCACCGAGAAGCTCTTCCAGATAGCAGGGAAGTACGTGGGCAAGGACGATCCGTGTGGGGTCGTAAGGGCCCAGTCTGGTCTCCCGTCCACCGGCGAGGTTCTAGAGGGATTCGCCTTCCCGCACCTCGTCTCGGGCTGGATGAGGGGAAGCCACAACGGTCCTCTGATGCCGTGCGCCGAGAAGGACGCCATCTGCTCGAGGTTCGACGGTCCACCTAGAGTCGTTGGGCTCGGCTTCAACCTGGCCGACGGCATCCTCCATGGACCTCTCGACATGTTCGCAGACCCGGTTTGGGACTACCAGAGACAGGAGGCAGCCAGGATAGCCGACTATATGAGGAGGCACGGTCCGTTCGAGCCGCACAGGCTGCCGCTGGCAGAGATGGAGTACACCACCCTGCCGGGAGTCCTGAAGAGCCTCGAGGACCGGTTCGAGCCCATCGAGTAAGGATCCCAGACCAGAGGGACAGCAATGGCCGTCAAGACCCCCGTGATTATGCTGAATGTGAAGGCCTACGAGGAGTCCTCCGGCGAGCGCGGGTTGGCTCTTCTAAAGGCCTGCGAGGAGGTCTCGGAGGAGACGGGTGCCTCCATCGTCATCAGTCCGCAGCAGGTGCAGCTCGCCCAGATTGCGAGCCAGGCCAAGATACCTGTTTTCGCACAGCACGTCGACGCCCTAGAGCCGGGCAGCAGGACCGGCTGGGTGACGCTGCAGTCGGTCAAGGCTGTAGGGGCCTCAGGAACGCTGGTCAACCACTCGGAGCACAGGCTCAAGCTGGCCGACATAGAGTGGATCGTCTCCAAGGCGCGGGAGATGGGCCTGCAGACCTGTGTTTGCACCAACAACGTCGCGGTGAGCAAGGCCGCCGCCGCCCTCTCCCCTGACTTCGTCGCCGTCGAGCCTCCGGAGCTCATTGGAACGGGCATACCCGTGTCCAAGGCCGATCCGGACATCGTGAAGAACAGTGTGGACAGCGTC
>CAYWSC010000250.1:0-3472 GCA_964460695.1 Hadarchaeota archaeon (SeqCode) | reverse complement strand
CCCGTTTCGCTCGGACGTTGGAGGGGCAAAAGCTTTCTTTGCATGCTAGTCACGGGCTCGTATGAAGCGGTGGGCTGGCGTCGTGGTGCTGGCTCTTCTCATCTCTGCCAGCTGTGCGTGGGCGGCGGGGCTAACCGGGAAACGCGACCCCGAAACGGGGAGGATCCGGCTGCTCTACATAGGTGACGCAACGAACACTCGGAACCCCGTCTACATATACAAGTCCGACCCGACATTTCAACCGACCCTCATACCGGCGTGCCGAGACGTCCTTCTCAACGCCGGGCTCAGCATAGACGACATACGAAGATACATGAGGCAGTACATGCCCAAGACCTACCGCCAGCTCGTATCCTCATTCGACTCCATCATCCTCTCGGATGTCTGCGTTCTGAACTTCAGGCCAGAGGAGATCGACTGGATGGAGAGGTGCGTCAGAGAGGAGGGTGTTGGCCTGGCCATGGTTGGCGGGTTCGAAAGCTTCGGTGGACACAACTACCCGGGGTGGGGCGGAACCCCCGTGGCGAGCGCCCTGCCGGTGGAGTTCGAGGCCGACAAGATAGCCAAGGGCGGCTCGTACAAGCTAGCCGTGGCGAAGCCCGATGACGAGCTGATGAAGCCGCTCCCATGGAAGTCTGCTCCGCCATTCTCCGGCCTGAACATTGTGACCGACAAGGACGGCGCCCAGGAGCTTGCGACCGCGGTGGGCATGACTAACAGCTATCCACTGATTGTCCAGTGGAGGTACGGCGAGGGCAGGACGCTGGCCTTCACTCCGGACTGGACCCCGGGGTGGGGCGCAGACTTCTGTCAGTGGGAGTACTACCTTGACTTTGCATCCAGCATGGCCATGTACATCAGCAGAGTTCCAGTTCCACAGAACATTGCCCTCGTCCACCTGAACAGACAGCTATTCTACTCCCTCCAGAACAGGAAGGCCCTACTCGCATCTCTATTCGAGTTCGTCGACAAGTTTGGCGCAAGGACCTCGAGGCTGGAGGACGAGGTCGCCGGGGCAGAGGAGATCGTCAAGAAGGCTGGAGAGACTTATGTCCGCCAAGATTACCCCGAGGCGCTGAGGCTTCTCCAGGAGGCTGACCACCGCTACGACCAGATAGAGGCCGACGCCCTCAAGCTTAAGGACAGAGCCATGATGTGGGTGTACATCGTTGAGTGGCTCGCCGTTCTCGGTACGAGCCTTGTGACGGGCGTCGTCCTATGGGCCGTCATGGTCAGGAGGAGGCTGTACAGGGAGGTCGAGACAACGAGATACCTGGCCTAGCGCTAGCGGCAAGTAGCCTAGAGCTTGACGTCGATCAGCACCATGACGAGCTCGTCGTTGCTGTCGTTCTCGGTGGAGTGCTCCGTGTTCGGCGGAACGTAGATCACGGATCCCTGCCGTATGGGGTGGACCTCTCCGCCAATCACCATGCGCCCCGATCCCTTGAGGACGAGGAATGCCTGCTCCTTGTCCTCATGGCTGTGCGGGTTGTGCATGCCCCCAGGGGCGTATGTCTGCACAATGATGCTTATCCTCTCAGATTCGGCTATCGCCGCGTTGCTTCCCTTCACGCCTAGGACGTTCTGATCCATAAGGTTCTTCGTAATGGCAAGACCGGCGTGTTTGGGAACATCCTCTATGTTCACGACTGGCATCTCAATCCCAGCAGGGGCACCGGGAAGTCGACCCAATATAATAGTTTTCAAAACTCTCCCCCCTTGCAGTCCCCGTCTTGTCGGGTCCAAGGTCTTTCTCCGCCGCGGTGGACGGCGTCGTGAGAGACATAGTCTCCAGCAGAAGGCTAGGCCTGAGTGTCGAGGTTACCGCCAACGAATCCGGATCGGTGCTGAGGACTCGCATCCTTGCCCGTATCGAGGCCAGCCCGCGAAGACCCGTTCTGAGGGTGTCAAGAGAGATCAGGGAGTATCTCGATGGGGTCAGGAGGTCCTTCTCCGACCAAGAGTCCATTAGGCGCAGAATCAGTGGGGTTAGTGGAGAGTTCAATAGAGCTGTTCTGCTCAAGACACTGCAGATACCGTATGGGCAGACAGTGACGTACTCGGGCCTCGCGGCATCGCTGGGATCCAGGGCGTACAGGGCGGTGGGGAATGCGCTGGCACGAAACCCGATCCCTATTCTCGTCCCCTGCCACAGGGTTGTTGCGAAGCGTGGAATCGGAGGATTCGGCGCAGGCCCGGATGTGAAGGCAAAGCTCCTCTCCCTAGAGGGGGTAACTAGCCTGCCAGCTGCTTAGACCTTCTAAACGCCGCCTCTACGGCCGAGATAACGGCGCCTCTGAAGCCGGATCGCTCAAGCTGTGATACAGCCGCTATAGTGGTTCCGCCAGGGGAGCATACCCTGTCCTTGAGCTGGGCAGGGTGGGCTTGGGACTCGAGCACCATCTTTGCAGCCCCGAGGACCGTCTGTGCCGCCATCTTGATAGAGTCCTCCCTGCTCAATCCACACAGGACGCCAGCATCGGAGAGGGCTTCTATGAAGATGAAGGCGTAGGCGGGGCCGCTTCCACTCAGGGCCGTAACCGCGTCGAGCTTCTCCTCGCCCATCCTGAGAGTGATGCCGACCGAGCCGAATATCCGTTCGGCCGTCTCAAGGTCGGCCTCCCGAGCATTGGTTCCAGGCGAGACAGCCGTACAGCTCTTCCTGACGGCGCAGTTGAGGTTGGGCATGACCCTCACCACGCGGGTTCCCCGCGGCAGGGAGGCCTCGATGCGCTCTATTGGGATGCCCGCAGCGACGCTGATGACCAGCTTGGACGCGATCTCGCGGTCGAGTACTGGCAGCACTTCCGGCATCACGTTCGGCTTGAGGGCGAGTATGATCACATCGGACGCCCCTATCACCTCGGAGTGGTTCTCCGTCGTCTTGACGCCAAACCTCTCTTCGAGGAGCGACCTCCGAGAGGGGTCTATGTCGCAGACGGCGATCGAATCGGGCTCCGCCACATGGGAGGCGAGGATCCCGGATATGAGCGCCTCCGCAAGTTTCCCGCCGCCGATCAGACCTATCCGCATGTTCATCCTCCTCCTGTTAAAGACCCAAGCTCTTTGTAGAGCTGCTCCGCCACGTCTTCGAGCCCGTCCTTGATCAGCGTTTCCCTCTTGGGGATTCCCGTCTCCAAGTCCCAGCCACGCCTCTGGTAGTAGGTCTCGAGAAGCGTCTCGTACGTCGCCATGTCGGCCTTCCTACCGGCGAAGGGCCCGGTCTCGATGGGATCCTCGAAGGTGCGGGGCGGGGCATAGTCGTCCTTCCTGCGGACCCCTAGCCTCGCGCTTATCGAGCGGGTAAGGTCGTAGATCGCCTTCGACCTGTCGAGAAGATCCTGGAGGGTGTGCTCGATCCCCGTGACGGCCGAGTACATCTCGGCGTAGAGGTTCTCGTCGATGGCAAGCTCTATCCAGGGAAGCCTACAGACGCCGAGCATGTCGAAGAGAGGCCTGATCGACTGGTGGT
>CAYWSC010000249.1:0-3473 GCA_964460695.1 Hadarchaeota archaeon (SeqCode) | reverse complement strand
TCCTCCCGGGCGCGTCGGGACGGCCCGGGCGTCGACTAGGGGCTCCTCCCCGAACCATTTGATGAGTGGATTCGAAGCCTCGTCGACCTGACCCGTCAGAAGGGCCTTGATCCTCTGTCCCGAGCAAGGACCGGAAATCGCCAGAATCAGAGGTACGAGAAAACAGAGAGCCAAGAGTCCTCTCAAGCCTCATCACCAGCGGCTGTCCACGGCGATCAGGACATTGAAATATGTCAGGGAACGAAGTCGATGACATTCCATAAGGACGAATCTCACTTTGAGGCCCCTGTCCTTGTCCCTTCGCCCACAGGACTAGGAAGGTGGGCAGTATCGAGACGGTCGAAGGCAAGCTGGAGGTTATGGTCGTCGCCGCTGTGCCAGCGAACTGTTGTAGTGTGGAAGTATCGATCTCTTCATTTCTTCGACTATGTTGGACACCGAGGTGGCGGAGTCCCTCCGGGGGATGGGCGCCGCAGATCGAAAAGAATCCGACGCAGAGACAATCCTGCAGCTGTTCTTATTTGTCGGAGGACCGAAGCTAGGAGCCCGTGGGGAGGGGGCCCGGCCAGGGTGGGCTGTGGCCGCGGACTCATCGAGGGGGCTGTGATGTGCCCGCTGGAGCAGGGAGGAGACCAAGAAGCCGAGAAATAGGCGGAACAACACGAGGAGGGGGGGCATATTCCACCAGCCTCTCCTGCATGGGCTCGATTCCATCAGCCCACATAGCCGGTGCGTGAGGTTCGAGGCTGGTTTTCATGGTCTGCTGCTCCTTCTAGACCCCTGACCGGGTCCAGTTCATAAATTTTGGTGCAGACTTATAAATCTTTCGGAAAATTCGACAAAGTTTGCAATAGATTTGACGAGATGCTCCTGGCGGAGCCACACTAGGATCCCTTGAACCAAGTTTTTTGGCTACTGTTGGAGATGCATCCATCCGGGGCAATAGTTTTAGAGTACGGCTGCAGAGGAGGCGGCGCCAGGTGACCTGTGATGATCTGGAGGCGACCGAACCGGACTGCCCAGCTGGGTCCTCGGTCTACCAATCTTGGTGCTGCTGCGATCATGATCGTGGTAGTGCTTCTCCTGGTGGCAACATGCTTGGCCCAGGAACCGACAATCGACAGGGTGGTTACATCCTCAAACGGAAACCTGTCGTCCAACCTCGCAGACGGTGACGCGGCCACCGTGTGGAGCAGCACGCGCAGGATCAGTCCGGGCAGGCGCGAATGGATCGACGTCCACTTTGCAAGACCTTGCATAGTCGAGGGAATCATACTGACGCCCTCTCGCAGCGGCGGATTCCCCAGCTCCTTCTCGGTCTACTACTCCACAGACTCCGGGTCTAAGTGGTACCCGGTGGCGGGGGCATCGTTCCACCGGCTTGAGGACCCCGGTGAGAGCGATTTTAGGATAGATGTCCCAGGGGTGGTAGCAGACTCAGTGAGGATCGACGCAACGTACCTTCGAGAGGACCCCCGTGGCGGGTACTCCTTCAAGCTTGCCGAGATAAGGGTCGAGGGTTCCGAGGATGTCGGCCCCTTCCTCACGAGCCGAGGCGGGACCTGGGACGCCGATCTGGACATGATGTGGAGGATCTTCGGAACCTCTTCGGACGGAACAGGGGCAGTCCCCAGGATGGGCGGCCAGTCTGCCTGGATGGAGTGGAACGCCCTCAAGTTCTGCTGGACCGCCTCCGGGGGGTTCAGAGATATCCTGAAGAGGCAGATCATCAACTATCCGGTGGATCCGGACGGCTACGTGTGGTCCTGGGACACCCAGAGGGGCTGGCCGACCCACGGACGAAGACACTACGACGGCATACCCAAGTTCATATTGGCCGCCTGCCGCTACTACCTCTGGACAGGAGACGAAGGGTTCCTAAACAGCTCGCTCTCCGCTACGACGGACATGTCCCTCTTCCTTGGATACGCCGATGGGTCCAGCAAGAGGTGGTTGTCGAGCAACATGGTTGCGGTGCGGCTGCAGCCCGGGTCTACCCTTGGACAGTCCTTCACCGCGGACCGAAACTTCACCTCCGTCGGGGGCTGCTTCCCCACCTGGTTCACCACGGAGTCGGGGATGACGCTGAGGCTCAGAGAGGGTGGGCCGTCGGGAGAGGTGCTGGCGGAGGAGAGCTTCGCCAACGTCAAAGACAATTCGTGGATCCAGCTGTCCTTCGATCCCCTTCCTCCAGGCACCTACTACCTGGAGATGTGCAAGCCCGTGGGAACAATAGGGTGGTGGAGCCTTAACGACGACCAGATCCCCGGCGGCCAGGCGTTCACAGACGGCATACCCGTCGAGAGGGATTCGAGACCGCTCATCGAAAGGCTCAGGGCGGCGATGGAGTTCATGCTCACCGAGATGCATGGTAGAGATGGGCTGGCCGTGATAGACGCACCGGAAAGCAATGGGACCTACAACGCCTATCCAACCGACTACTGGGACAACTTCCCCTTCGGCTATGAGAGTGCCTACGTCAACACCTATTTCTACGCCGCTCTCGGCGAGATGGCGGAGCTGGAGGATGCCCTCGGAAACCACCGCAGGGCAGAGGAGCTCAGATCGATCAGGAGTCTTGTCAGGGAGAGGTTCAACGAGGTCTTCTGGGACGATGAGAAGGGCAGGTACATAGGCTGCATCGACACCCTAGGCCAGAGGCACGATTACGGCTTCACCTACATAAATACCGAGGCCGCTGCCTACGGATTGGCCGATGGGGAGAAGGCAAGGCTGATATACTCCTGGCTGGACGGCGAAAGGACGATAAGGGGAGATGTCTCGACGGGGAAGGACATCTACGTCTTCAAGATCGCTCCCAGATCCACGACCATACCGGTTGAGAGCATCGAGCCCTACTGGTGGTACGACATCAACGGGGCGATCTCCATAGGCCCGGGGGGCAAGGCCAACTTCGGCGAGCATCTAGAAAACGGCGGCGCGATATTCTACACATCTTTCTACGACCTGATGGGGAGGCTGCGGTGGATATCACCAGATGACGCGGTCCGCGTGTTTGACAGGATAATGTCCGAGTTCCACGTGGACCAGCTCAGGAGGGATCCAGCCAACTCGAAGGGAATTCGGTGGAAGCTCGGCGTCATCGGAGAGTTCCCCGAGTCGGGCCTGGTGCCGACCTTTCCATTGTACGGTCTCTTAGGGGCATCCGCCAGATCCGATGGCCTCCACATCCGCCCGCGCATCCCCCGGCACTTTGACTGGATATGCGTCAAGGACGTGGACTTCAGGGGCTACAGGTACAAGATCAACGTCACTCGAAGCCTAGATGCCCCCCTCGTCTCGTCCTGCGGCAGCGATGTCGAGCTATGGCTCCCGGCGAGGGGCGAATACGTGATAGCTGGGACAGATGTGACGATGATAGACGAGAAAGCAGCAGTGGCACTGGCCACGTTCCTCCTCACGGTTCTCCGGTGGGTCGAGTCGGGCCTGTTCCGGCGCCGCTCCCGGTCCTA
>CAYWSC010000248.1:0-3478 GCA_964460695.1 Hadarchaeota archaeon (SeqCode) | reverse complement strand
TTTAAACTATAACGGGGCTCTGAGGCCGCCTGAGAAACCCTGCGAGAGAAGAGTGTCAGCCAATTGGCCGAATCAAACATTTTTAAGGTTCAGATGCTCGAAAAGCGATTGATACGTCCTCAAATCTGGACGTGGGGCCATTCTCGATCCTTGGAGAGGGATTGGCGGCGTGAGGTGAGCATTTGCCCATATTGCCGCTGGCGGCGGTTAAGCGAGTGATAAAGGAGAATGCAAACGTAGACAGAGTTGGGGCGGACGGCGTCAGGGCCCTCGCCGAGCTGATGGAGGACGAGGGGACGAGAATCGCTCAGAGAGCTGTCCTCTTGGCGAGGCACGCGGGAAGGAAGACGGTCATCGAGGAGGACATCAAGCTCGCGGCGAAGTACACCTAGAGGGCTTCTAGTCGGCTAGGTTCTCCCCGCCTCTAGGACTAACGCTAGGCTGGGGCTCAGACTAATCTTTATATTGGCCATGCCTTCACCCTCCCCGGTGGAATAATGGAGTTTGAGGGGAGGGATGTCATAGACATAAGGGACTTCTCCAGGGAGGAGGTCGAGTTTATCCTCGACGTCTCCCAAAAGTTCGAACCTATAGCTGCTGGCCGGCGGAGGTCCAATCTCCTACAGGGCTACGTCCTCTGCAACCTGTTCTTTGAGCCATCTACCCGCACCAGGCTTAGCTTCAGCTCGGCGATGATGCGGCTTGGCGGCTCGGTCACCGGGTTTGCTACAGGTGCAACTTCTTCCATTGCCAAGGGGGAGACCCTCTCCGACACGGTGAGGGTTGTGGAGAACTACTGCGATGTTATGGTCTTGAGGAGCAACAAGGAGGGTGCTGCACGGCTAGCCGCAGACCTGTCGTCCAAGCCCGTCATCAACGCTGGCGACGGATCCAGGCAGCACCCGACCCAGACCCTTCTAGACCTGTACACCATCAGAAAGGAGTTCGGGAGGATAGACGGACTGAGCATTGCCCTCGTAGGGGATCTAAAGTACGGCCGCACGGTGCACTCTCTGAGCTACGGCCTCACCAAGTACGACGTCGACCTCTGCCTCGTATCTCCGCCCGAGCTTCGGATGCCGGAAGAGGTCATAGAGGACCTTGAGAAGGAGGGTCTAAACGTCAAGGAGACCTCGGACCTCTCCCAGGTCGTCAGGGAGAGCGACGTCCTCTACGTCACCAGGATCCAGAAGGAGAGGTTCCCCGATCCAACCGAGTACGAGAGGATGAAAGGTGCCTACTCGGTGGATGCCAAGCTTCTCCAGGATGCGAAGAAGGGGCTGATAGTCATGCATCCTCTGCCAAGGGTGGACGAGATATCGCCAGATGTGGACTCTCTGCCAAATGCAAGGTACTTCCAACAGGTCTTCTCAGGCCTGGTTGTCAGGATGGCCCTTCTATCACTAGTTCTCGGCAGGTGGGGTGACTGAGTTGGCAGAGGCGGGCACAGAGCTGAGGGTCAAGAAGATTAGGGACGGCACCGTCATCGACCACATCAAGGCTGGCTACGGCCCAGCCGTCCTCAGGATCCTCGGGGTGACCAAGGACTTCGACAAGGTTCTCACCATGGCGATGAACGTTCCCTCTTCAAGGACTGGCAGGAAGGACATAGTCAAGGTGGAGGGGAGGGAACTGGCCAGATCCGAGCTGAACAAGATTTCGCTGATAACCCCCGACGCCACCGTGAACATAATCCGCGACTACGAGGTGAGGAAGAAGGTCAGGGTCTCCCTGCCGAAGAGAATACAGGGCATAGTGAGGTGCATCAACCCGAACTGCGTCACCAACGCCGGCGAGCCCGTTGAGCCGACGTTCGACGTCGTCTCCAGAGATCCGATACGGCTGAGGTGTACGTACTGCGGCAAGTTCCTCGAGGAGAAGGAGATTATGGACCAGTTCTAGGGGGAAGCCGTTGATAGAGCCGAAACACCACCTGATATTGGCCCTTGATGTGGCGGACTTCCAGCTCGCGGCGGCGATAGCGCGGGACGTGGGGCCCTATGTCGATGCGATCAAGATCCACTGGCCCATAATCCTCACCCGCGGCGTCTCGGCCATAGAGGGCCTGTCCAGGGTGGCCCCGGTCATAGTTGACGCGAAGCTCTCTGACATCCCCAACACCAACAGGATGGCCTGCGAGATCATGGCCTCGAGCGGCGCGCAGGGCGTGATCTGCCAGGGATTCGCCGGGCCGGACAGCGTCAAGGCCTGCGTCGAGACCGGTCTTGACACCTACGTTATCGCCGAGATGTCGCACCCAGGCTCCCAGCTTTTCATCTCCAAGCACTCCAGGGAGATCGCGTCGATGGCTAGGGATATCGGTGCGGCGGGGATCATAGTTCCCGGTAACCGGCCCAAGAAGATATCGCTCTACAGGGGGATCGTCGGCCCCGAGATGCAGATCCTGTGCCCGGGGATTGGTGCCCAGGGGGGAGTCCCCGGGGATGCGGTGGCGGCTGGCGCCGACTTCGAGATCGTCGGGAGGGCCATCTACAGGTCGAGGGATCCATCCGGGTCAGCTAGATCCATAGCCGACAGGATAGCCCAGCGGGTTACGCAGTAGCGGGACGGGCAGCCGGAGCGTATCAGTCTTTCTCGCCTCGCGGGCGGTCTATCCGAGCAGGGTGTATGAACCCTCCCCGGATCATCATGTCGGCCAGGACGATCGCAACCATAGACTCGGCGACGGGGACCATCCTCGGCACTATGCACGGGTCATGCCTGCCTGATATCCTGATCTCGACATTCTCCCCGGTGAGCAGGTCGACCGTCTCCTGGATCTTGGAAATCGAGGGGGTTGGCTTGACGGCGAGCCGCACAACAATGTCGTTTCCAGTCGAGATTCCGCCGAGAATCCCGCCCGCCCGGTTGCTCGCGAGCCTGGGAGAGCCGTTCACCATGACGATCGGGTCGTTCGCCTCCGACCCCCTCATACAGGCCAGATCAAAGCCTGCTCCAAACTCCACCCCCTTGACCGACCCAATCGACATCAGCGCGGCCGCGATCTGGGCGTCGAGCTTGTCGAAGACCGGCTCGCCAACCCCAGGGGGGACTCCTGTGGCCACGACCTCGACCACTCCCCCCAGCGAGTCGCCCTCCTCCGCAACGGATCTTATGGCCTCGGCCATTCTCTCCGAGGTCTCCTGGTCGGCGCAGCGGACGGGGCTTCGATCGGCCTGAAGGATGGCCTCGAAGTCGGCTTGAGGCGGAGCCTTGATATCCCCCACCTGGACGGTGTGGCCGGCAATCCTGATCCCGTGCGTAAAGGCCAGAAGCTTCTTGGCAACCGCGCCGCCCATTACTCGGGACACGGTCTCCCTGCCCGAGGATCTCCCCCCGCCCCTGTGGTCGCGGCGGCCATACTTCAGCTCGTATGTAAGATCTGCATGGCCCGGCCTAGGCCTGTTGATCAGATCGGCGTAGGCCGTGGAGTCCACGTCCACGTTGAAGACAAGCATCTGTATCGGGGTCCCCGTTG